>JBGPYQ010000276.1:0-2735 GCA_041493345.1 Gammaproteobacteria bacterium
ATTCGAAGGTGATGTTGCATATGACCGGACGAGGGCTGGCCTAAACGTTTGACATGAGCGGCACACGATGGTGCCGCCGGCCTTGACGGAGCGAGCACTTGCGCCCCGCCGGTGTGTGTCCGCTCGACGGAAGGGCTAGGCACGTGCGGGTTCAAGTCTCAGACCAGGTTGTGCTTTCACGCTCGTCGCTTCGAGAAGCATGAAATGCAACAACAAAGAACGCCGCAAGCAAGAGGTCGATGACTCCCGCGCCGGCCACGAACAGTGCAATTTGACCTTGGGCGTAAAGCACGAGCACGGCTGTTCCGAAAGCAAGCTTTTCCAACGCTGCAGGCAGCATGAAGAGACGATAGCGCCGGACGTCACGGGCGATGAGCAGGAATGCGAACTGCCAGGCGAGCGCAACACCAATGAAACCGTAGAAGTGCTCTGGATGGGTGAGCGGTGGGGGAAAGTCTCGGCCCAGCTTCGCTTCCATGAAGTACTGCGGAAGCAGCGCGACAACGCCATAAATTCCGGCGACGAGGAAGACTCTCTTGGCGAAGTTACGTTGTGTGGTCATTGAAATGGGGTGTGTATGGGGGTGCGATCTGAAAAACGAGCCTAGCTTGTTATTATCCGGCACCCGTGCCCGGATAAGCGCGCCATGCTAAAGCCTGACTCCTGACCGGCGGGCGCTCTCAACCCGAACCGGGAGCATCCGATTCAGAACTTTCAGCTCATGAATATCCGCGCTCAGGGCGCAGCGCTGTACTCGGCGATAAGCTGGGCAAGGTCGTTCAGCTCGTCGCGGCTGAGATCGGACACGAGCCAGTAGTCCATTCCGTTCTTCGCGAAGTGCTCGATGTTGAAGCCGTCGCGCGTCAACGTCTGCTCCGACTTCTGCGCCCCGACGGGCCACACGAACACGTCGATCAGGTGCTGGCGCCGCTTGTAAATGAGCACGGCGACGGGTTGCTCGCCGATGTAATCGAGCCGTCCGCCGGCGAGCTCGAACCCGGACGCGGCAAGATCCGCGACCGGCGGCGAGAAGGCGAGCCGAGCGCTGAGCCACGGCTTGACCGTGTGCTGGTCGGAGGACGCGACGTCGTAAGACCGGTTGGCGAGCGTCGCCCGCACGTGGCTCGCGAGCACCTCGTGCCCGATGCGCTCATCTTCGCCCGGGCGCATGTATCCCAGCGCCACCACCCACGTGACAAGTGCGACTGCGGCGAAAGAGGCAGCGGGTCGCAGCCAATCCGCGACCGCGACAAACGACCCCGCGGGCTTCAGCCATCCCCACCACGCCGGCCGAACAGGAGCATTCTCCGGCCCCGCGGGCATCGCGGCGCGAACGCGCGCTTCCAGCCAGGCCGGAGCGGCGTGGTAGTCGGCTTTGTCGCGGACTGCCGCGGACAACTCGCGCAGTCGCTCGCAAGCGGCGCGTAGGGACGGATTTTGGGCCAGATGCGCCTCGAGCTCGAGCGTCTTCGCCACGTCGAGCTCGCCATCGATGTAGGCGTGCAACAGTCTATCGGCTTCTTCGCGTGTCATTTGTGCACCTGCATTCCGGAAATGCTGGAGGTGGCCCGCAGCGATTCGGCAAGCAGCCGCCGAGCGCGCGCGAGGCGCGACATCACCGTTCCGATTGGCACGTCGGCGATGCGCGCTATGTCCTTGTACGACAGATCTTCAAGTTCGCGCAGGATCAGCACCTCGCAGAACTGGGCGGGCAGAGTGGCGATCGTCGCGTTGAGCATCCTCCGATCGCAGTTGCGCGATGCCTGAACCTCGGGGCCGTCATCGTCGGCGGGAACGAGCTCGGCAATGCCGTCGTTGAAAGCTACCGTATCCGCGGGCCGGTTAGTCTGAAGCCAAGTGAAGCAGGCGTTGCGCACGATGGTGAGAAGCCAGGGCCTTGCTTCGCCGCGCAAGCCATCGAAAAAGCGATACGCCCGCAATACCGCCTCCTGGACTATGTCTTGCGCATCGTGGTCGTTGCGCGTCAGCCAGCGTGCGAGGTTGTAGGCCGCGTCGAAATGCGGCAGCACCAATTGCTCGAATCGTCGCTTGCGCTCGCTCAAGGTCTCGTGCAGCGGTACGGGATGGGTTTCGTGCAGTAGTACAGAATCGGTGGCGAGCATCATGATATCCCGCGTCAGGCGACAACGTGAATCTGCCCGGACATTCCCTCGTGGCCGTCGCCGCAGAAGACATCGCACAGAAAAATGAAGGTGCCGGTCTTGTCCGGAACCAGGCGCAGCCGCGAAACCTTGCCCGGGACAATGTCGGTGCGCACATTGAGGTCGGGTGCATTGAATCCCATGACGACGTCGGCGGTGACGAACTCGAACACCACCGGCATGCCTTTCTTGATCCGTATCTCGCGCGGCAGGAACACGAACTTGCGCGCGGTCACACGGATCACTCTCTCCTTCGCTTGGGCGAGGGCGCCGGCGCCGAAAACGGCCCCGGCGGCGGTAACGATGCCCGCGGCGAGCAGGCGGCGGCGCTCGAGGTTCATCGATTACGCATTCCTTACTGGATACTCGGTAATCGCGTACTCGGCCTTCTGCACTTCCGCATCGACGCCGCGGAAGCCTAGGCCTTTATAGGGCTGCGCCGGATCCCAGCGGATCGGCTCGCGCTTGGGCTGCGAACCGGGCGCGGGCAGCGGGAAGATGAGCGATTTGGCCGAATGGTGCGCAATGTGGCCGGTCATCTGGTGATGCTCCTGGTGGATGTGGCCGTAGAAC
>JBGPYQ010000003.1:0-42927 GCA_041493345.1 Gammaproteobacteria bacterium
AAAAGGAAGGATTGCCGCACCAGGTGCTGAACGCGAAGCAGCATGCGCGTGAAGCCGACATTGTGGCGCAGGCCGGGCGCCCGAAGGTCATGACCATCGCGACTAACATGGCCGGCCGCGGCACCGACATCGTGCTGGGCGGCAACGTGGAAAAGCAGGTTGATATTGTCCGCGGAACGGAAAACCTCGATCCGGCCGAGAAAAACCGCCGAATCGGCGAATTGCGCATTCAGTGGCAGTCCCTGCACGACGAGGTCATTGCCGCCGGAGGCCTGCACATCATCGGCACCGAGCGCCACGAGTCGCGCCGGATCGACAACCAGCTGCGCGGACGCTCCGGCCGCCAGGGCGATCCCGGATCCTCGCGCTTCTACCTGTCGCTCGAGGACCCGCTGCTGCGGATTTTCGCGGGCGATCGGGTCAACGCGATCATGCAGCGCCTGGGCATGCCCGAGGGCGAACCGATCGAGCACGGGCTGGTGACACGCTCGATCGAAAGCGCGCAGCGCAAGGTCGAGGCCCACAATTTCGACATCAGGAAGCAGCTGCTGGAATACGACAATGTCGCGAACGACCAGCGGCGCGAGATCTACGATCTGAGAAACAATATCCTCGAGTCGCAGGACGTCTCGGGACAGGTCCGGGCGCTGCGGGAAGGCGTGGTTACCGACATTTTCCGCGCCTGCGTTCCCGAAGAAAGCGTCGAGGAGCAATGGGACATCCCCGGGCTGGAGAAGGCGTACGCCGCCGAGCTGCAGCTCGACCTGCCGGTCTCCAAGTGGCTCGAGGAGGACTCAAGCGCAGACGACAATGCACTGCTGAAGCGCGCAATCGAGGAGGCCGACGCCGCTTACCGCACGAAGATGGGGAACGCTCCGGCCGATGCCGTGCTGCATTTCGAGCGTCTCGTGTTGCTCTCGACGCTCGACAATCATTGGCGCGAGCATCTCGCCGCGCTCGACCACCTGCGCCAGGGGATACACTTGCGCGGCTACGCGCAGAAAAATCCGAAGCAGGAATACAAGCGCGAGGCGTTCGAGTTGTTCGGAATCCTGGTCGAAGCGGTCAAGCTGGAAGTCACGCGCACATTGATGACGGTGGAACTCAAATCACGGGAACAGGTCGAGCAGGCAGAAAGGGCCGCGCCGGCGGTCGAAAACGTGCAGTATCAGCATGCCGGCTATGAAGAAGCGCTCGCCGGAGCCGGAGCGGATGCCGAACCGCCGTCCGCGCCTAAGTCCGTGCCGTTTGTCCGGCACACGGGCAAGGTCGGCCGCAATGATTCCTGCCCGTGCGGGTCCGGCAAGAAATACAAGCACTGCCACGGGAAATTGGCATAGTCTGCCGCGGAGAGCGCTGCGCGCGGACGGCGAGAGCTTTTCCTCTGCTATGGCAACCTCGGACGGCAAATGCGGCTCCGTGATCTCTGCGCTCTCTGTGGTTCGAGGTTCTTCGTATGGCAATCAATCTGAGCCCGCCTGACCCGGCAAGCCTGCATCCGGTTCGCGGCGTTACGCTTGGCGTCGCCGAAGCCGGCATCCGCAAGCCAGGCCGCAAGGACCTGCTACTCATGGTGCTTGCCGAGGGAACGCGGGTGTCGGGCGTGTTTACGCAAAACCGCTTCAGTGCCGCCCCGGTTCAACTGGCGCGGGAGCACCTTGCTTCGGGCAGGCCGGTACGGGCGCTTCTAGTCAACACGGGCAACGCCAACGCCGGGACCGGAAAGGACGGGCTCGCCCGCGCCCGTGCGGCCTGCGGCGAAGCTGCCCGCCTGCTTGGCTGCGATCTCCGGCAAGTGCTTCCGTTCTCGACCGGCGTGATCATGGAACCGCTGCCGGTGGAGCGCATCGCGGCGGGACTGCCTGCCTGCTTCAGCGGCTCACGCGAGGACAACTGGGCGCACGCGGCCGAAGCGATCATGACCACCGATACCGTCCCCAAAGCCTGCTCGCGGCGCGTGAATCTGGGCGGCCGCGCAGCGACGGTCACCGGGATCGCCAAGGGGGCGGGCATGATCCGGCCCGATATGGCGACCATGCTTGCGTTTGTCGCGACCGACGCGCCGGTGGCGCAAGCGGCGCTGCAGCAGATCGTCGCCGGCGCCGCGGCGCGCTCCTTCAATCGCATCACCGTCGACGGAGATACCTCGACCAACGACGCTTTCATGCTGATCGCGACCGGCGCCGCAGGCGGTCCGCCGATCGACGGCGCCGGCCACCCGCAGTACGCCGCCTTGCGCGACGCGGTGTCCGAAGTGTCGCAGTGGCTTGCGCAGGCCATCGTGCGCGACGGCGAAGGCGCGACGAAGTTCATCACGGTACAGGTGGAAAAAGGGGTAGACGAGGCGGAGGCCGGGAGGGTCGCCTACGCGATAGCCCATTCGCCGCTGGTAAAAACCGCTTTTTTTGCGTCCGATCCGAATCTCGGGCGGCTGCTCGCCGCCATAGGCTACGCCGGTGTTCGAGATCTCGACGTCGGCCGCGTCGAGTTGTATCTTGACGACGTTCTGGTGGCCAGAGAAGGTGGACGCGCACCGGGTTATCGCGAGGATGACGGACAGCGCGTGATGAAGCGCAGCGAGATCACGGTGCGCGTCGTGCTGAACCGCGGATCCGCGGCGACAACGGTCTGGACCTGCGACCTTTCGCACGAATACGTTACCATCAACGCCGGCTACCGGACTTAGGAGAGGGTGCAAGCCGGGGAAAGGGTTTCCGGATCCGCGCCGCCTCCGCACCACTGGGACGCGACCATGTCTGAACTGGAACGGCTGATCAAGCGCGGCGAGGCGCTGCTCGAGCGCGCGGAATCGCTGCTGCCGCCGGCGCCTCGCGCGGTGGACTGGCAGGCGGGTATCGCTTTCCGCTGGCGCAAAACTTCCCTCCGCGGCTTCATTCAACCGGTCGCAAATCCGCACCGCATCCGTTCGACCGATCTGCACGGTGTCGATCGGCAAAAAGCATTGATCGAGCAGAACACGCGCCAGTTTGTGGAGGGACGCCCGGCCAACAACGCGCTTCTGACCGGTGCCCGCGGCACCGGCAAATCGTCGATGGTCAAAGCGGTGCTGAACAAGTTTCACCGCCAGGGACTGCGGTTGATCGAGGTTGAAAAGTACGATCTGATCGACCTGCCGGACATCGTCGATCAGGTGGCGGGGCGGACCGAGCGGTTCATCGTCTTTTGCGACGATCTTTCGTTTGAGGCCTCGGAGCCGGGCTACAAGGCGCTCAAGGTCGTCCTCGACGGCTCGATTGCCGCGACCCCGGACAATCTCCTCATCTATGCCACGTCGAACCGCCGGCACCTCATGCCCGAATACATGAAGGAAAACCTCGAGACCAGCCACAATGGCGACGAAATCCACCCTGGCGAATCGGTCGAGGAGAAAATCTCGCTGTCCGAACGCTTCGGGTTATGGATCTCGTTCTATCCTTTCGACCAGGAGGCGTACCTCGAAATCGTCGCTCACTGGCTGGGCGAGCTCGGCTGCCGCGACAGCGAAATCTCGAAGGCCCGGCAGGAGGCGTTGCAGTGGGCGCTGCTGCGCGGATCGCGCAGCGGCCGGGCGGCATGGCAGTTCGCCCGCGATTTTGCCGGGCGCCACGCTCCGGCCGGCAGGCCGACGCGCTAGGCGTGTCCGCCCCGGTCGCAGTCGCCGTGGCGGTGCTGATTCGTTCCGATGGCGCCGTCTTGCTCGCGCGCCGCCCGCGCGGCAAGGCCTACGCCGGATATTGGGAGTTTCCCGGAGGAAAGGTAGAGGCCGGCGAGCCGGTCGCCCAGGCGCTCAGGCGTGAAATCCGCGAAGAGCTCGGGATCGAAATCGAACGCGCGTATTCGTGGATCACCCGTGTTTTCACCTATCCGCACGCCAAGGTCCGGCTTCATTTTCACCGCGTTTACCTGTGGCGCGGCGAGCCGCAGGCGCTCGAGCACGAGGCGCTCTCGTGGCAGCGTCCCGAGGCGGTCACCCTTGATCCCCTGCTGCCGGCCAACGGCCCTGTGCTGCGCGGCCTGCAGCTGCCCGCGGAATACGCCATCTCGCGCGCGGGCGAGATTGGAACCGAGCCGTTCCTTGCGCGGCTCGAGTCGAGGCTGCGTGGCGGCTTGAAGCTGATCCAGGTGCGCGAGAAAAACTTTTCGCGTGAAGCGGCGGCGGACCTTGCGCGGCGGGTCATTGCGCTGGCGCGGCCCTACGGCGCGAGGGTCATTCTCAACGCCGACCCCGCGCTTGCGCACAGGGTCGGCGCCGACGGCGTGCATCTTTCCGCCGACAAATTGAGAGCTGCCGCGAACCGGCCCGAGCTGCCGTGGTGCGGCGCTTCATGTCACTCGGCCGAAGAGCTGCGCATTGCCGAATCGCTGGGCGTCGACCTCGCCGTGCTCGGGCCGGTCCGCGCGACGCCTTCGCATCCGGACGCGGTCCCGCTCGGATGGGATGGGTTCCGGGAGATCGCTGCGGGCGCAAGCCTGCCCGTCTATGCGTTGGGGGGGCTGGTCCCGGAGGATTTGGAGCAGGCTTTGGAATGCGGCGCGCACGGCATTGCGATGGTGCGCGGAAGCTGGGGCGGTGCGGCCTGAACTGGAAAGCCCGATCAACGCAGAGACCGACCATTGGTTGGCCGAGGGCTTGCAGAGGGTTAACGACGAGTGTTTTTCTCCATCTGCTCTGTGATTCGAGTGCTTTCTGTATGGCCCCGGTCCGGCGCGTCCTTGTCCTCCTGCACGGGCACCCGGTTCTTTTCGATCGCCCAGTCGCCGAGGTCGATCAGCTTGCAGCGCCCGGAGCAGAACGGGCGGTAGCGGTTTTCGGGGATCCACTGCACCTGCGCGCCGCAGCGCGGGCAGTTCACATGGCGGACCTTGCTCACGGAATCAGCGTTACTGGTTGCAAAAGGTCAACTCGAATTCCACGTCCGATTCGTACATGCGCGGTCGCGGCTCGGCGCCGAATGCGGTGAAGCGGACATTAAGCGCATATTTGTTCGCGCTCATCTCGGGAATGCACTGCGAATTGCGCGGCAGCCGGATGCGCACCAATTGCGACATCTTGCCTCCGAGTATCTGCGAAAATATTCCGTTATGGGCCACGTGTTTCACCGGCTTTCCGCCCTCGCGCAGGAGTTTCAGCACGATTCCCGAGCCGTCGCGAATAGGCAGCAGCGGGGCGATCCACGCCGCCAGGTCGGCGCTGCGCGCGGCGCTGTCCTGTTGTCGCCAGTAGTGGTAGGAGGGAAGGTCGAATTCGCAGGCGCCGCCCGGTATCCCGGTACGCTGCCTGATTGACATCAGCCAATCGTTCTCCCGCAGGTGCTGCCCGATCTTGCCGGTCATGCCGAAGAGCGCCGAGCTCGCGCGCTCGATATCGAGGATCACCATGTTGAGCACGTCCTCGGCGATCTCGGGGTTGTTGCGGAACGCCACCAGCACCTGCTTCTTGCGCTCGAGCTCCTGCAGCAGGTCGGATTTGAGATCGGCGCGGCTCGCGACTTCAAGGATCTCGAACAGAGTCAACAGCGCGACGTGGTGCTCGCGCGAATCCTGCTTGTCGACGAAATGGCGAGCGCGCTCGAACAGGGCTTCGAGGCGCAGCAGCGTCCTGATACGCTCATTGAGCGGGTACTCGTAGGTAATCACTGTGGCGCCCGCAACTTGCAGAGGAGACCATTGATTTTGGGCAGATTCGCCGGATTCTGGCCCATTCCCCGCGAATTGACAACCGGTGGTGCTATGACGGTGTCCTGAATTTTGCGGCGAGCGTGAGATACTTGTCGTTCAGGCGCGCAACCTGCGGGGCAAGGGCTTCCGGCGGACCGCTGTTATGTATTACGTCGTCCGCCTGTGAAAGGCGCTGCTCCCGCGTCGCCTGAACGGCGATGATGTCGCGCACTTCTTCTTCCGACAGGCCGCTGCGCCGCATGGCCCGCTCGACCTGCTGCGCCTCGGTGCATTCAATCACGAGCACACGCTGGTAGCGCGAACGCTCGACACCGCCCTCGATCAGCAGCGGCACCACGAGAAGCAGGTAGGCGCTTGCGGCGCGTTTGCCGCGGCGCTCGCTCTGCTCGCGGATGAGCGGATGCAGGATCGCTTCCAGTTTTTTCCTCGCCTCCGTATCGCCAAATACGAGCTTGCGCATTTTCCCGCGCTCGAGCGCTCCGTCCGGGCCGATTGCGCCGTCGCCGAACGTTGCGCGAATCGGTTCGATGGCCATTCCCCCGGGCCCCGTAAGCTCGCGCGCAATCGCGTCGGTGTCGATCACGGCGATCCCGTGCCCGGCAAACAGCTCGGCGACCACGCTCTTGCCGCTGCCGATGCCGCCGGTCATGCCGATCGTATAGGGCATTACGGGAATTGCGACAGGTAATAGCGTGTGAGCTGTGGCCCCCAGAACAGCGCGACCGCCCCGGCAGTAGCCAGATAGGGCCCGAACGGAATCGGCACCTGGCGCCCGTGGCGGGCGAAAACGATGAGGCCGATCCCGACTGTTGCGCCCACGAACGAAGAAAGCAGGATCGTGAGTGGCAGCATCTGCCAGCCGCACCATGCACCGATCGCCGCCAGCAGCTTGAAGTCGCCGAATCCCATGCCGTGCTTGCCGGTGGCGAGCTTGAACAGCCAGTACACGCTCCATAGGGAAATATAGCCCGCCGCGGCGCCGATCACCGCCGATCTGAGGTCGATGAAGGTATCGGCGGCGTTGACGAGCAGTCCCAGCCACATCAGGGGTAGCGTAATTGCATCCGGGAGAAGCTGGGTATCGAAGTCGATGAAGGTTGCTGCGATTAAGCACCACAGGAACACCATCGCCGCAAACGCGGCCACGCCTGGGCCGAAGCGCGCGGCGCACCAGGCCCCGGCGCAGCCGGCCAGCAGCTCGACGACAGGGTAGCGCGCGCTGATGCGGGTGCCGCAGGCCGCGCAGCGGCCGCGCAGCACCGCCCAGGAGACCAACGGAATGTTCTCGATCGCGGCAATACCGTGACCGCATGCCGGACAGCGCGAACGCGGTACGATCAGGTTGAATTTTTCCGGCTGTGGGGCGGATTCGCCGCGCAGTTCTGCGCACTGTTCCTGCCACTCGCGCTCCATCATTTTCGGAAGCCGGTGGATGACCACGTTCAGGAACGATCCGATGGCGAGGCCCAGGACGAAGCACACCCAGGGAAATACTGCCGGCTCGACGAGCGCTTTGAATATATCGGTCATTGCGAAAAACAAGAAGGGCCGCGGTGAGCAAGCCGTGGCCCTGCGGGCGGTTGCGCGTCAGTACGATTGCGACTCGGGAAACGGGGGGCAGAACGATGCGTAAGGGCCGAGCGCGGCGGGGTTGGCATAAGGGTCTAGGAGGCTATGCGAGCCCCGGGCAGCAAAGCTTCGCCGAATGCAGGCCGCCGCGTCAGACCACCTGGCCGAGCTTGAAGATCGGCAGATACATCGCAATCACCATGCCGCCGATCAGGGTGCCGAGGACCACCATGATCATCGGCTCCATCAGGGAGGAGAGGGCGTCAACGGCGTCATCGACTTCCGCTTCGTAGAAGTCCGCGGCCTTGCTGAGCATGCTGTCGAGCGCGCCGGATTCCTCGCCGATCGACACCATCTGAACGACCATGTTGGGAAACACATTGGATTCCTGCATGGCGACCGTCAGGCTCATGCCGGTGCTGATCTTGTCCTGGATTTCCCGTGTTGCCATCAAATAGACGTAGTTGCCCGAAGCCCCGCCGACCGAGTCGAGCGCCTCGACCAGCGGCACGCCCGCCGCAAACATGGTGGAGAGCGTCCGGGTCCAGCGCGCGATAGTGGATTTCCGGACCACTTCGCCGAACACCGGTACTCTGAGCAACATCCGGTCCATGAAAATCTGAACAGGCACCGAGCGCTTCCAGAGCGCGAAAAAGCCGTACAGTCCACCGATGATTCCGCCGAAAATGAGATACCAGTACCTGACGAAGATGTCCGACACGGCCATCACGAACAGCGTGGGCCCGGGCAGGTCGGCGCCGAAGCTGGTAAACACCTGCTTGAACGCCGGGATCACGAAGATCATGATCACCGCGGTAATGACAAAGGCTACGACGACGATCGCAACCGGGTAGAACAGCGCCGCCTTGATCTTGGATTTGATCGCGAGGATCTTTTCCTTGTAGGTCGCCAGACGGTCGAGCAGTGTTTCGAGAATGCCGGCCTGCTCCCCGGCCGCAACCAGGTTGCAGTACAAGGCGTCGAAATGCAGGGGAAACTTGCGGAATGCCGCGGCGAGCGAAGAGCCGGTCTCCACGTCGGTTCTCAGCTCCATGAGCAGTCTCGCAACCGCCGGGTTGCTGTGGCCTTTGCCGACGATATCGAATGACTGCATGAGCGGCACACCGGCCTTCATCATGGTCGCCATCTGGCGGGTGAACAGCGACACGTCTTTATCGGAAACCCTGCCGCCCTTGCCGAGGCGCTGCTTCCTGACCTTGGTGACCAAGATGCCCTGGCGGCGCAACGTGGCATTGACCATGTGGTTGCCCGCGGCGCGCATCTCGCCCTTGACGATCTTGCCGCTCTTGTCCTTTCCTTCCCAAAGGTACCTGATTTCCTTGACTCTGGCGGCTGCTGCGGTTGCCATAGCGGATTCTCCCTACATTACCATTGGGTGCAATTCATGACTCGATCAGACCAGTCCCTGCGAGGAGATGGGCAGGCCTTAGCGGCGCAGGCTTGCGGGCTCAACCCGTTAGGCGCCAAGGCATGCTTCGCAAATCGAGTGTCCGGCAAGACTTCTCCGGGGGATGTTAGTTGGGGCATTGCAGGCACACAAGCGCCGGGCGCGTCGCTTCGCGGTAATAAGTGTCACGCCGGTAGAGATAGTGCCCCAAACGCTTAAGCGCCGGATTGGGCTTGCCGGGCTGTTCCGATGAAGAAAGGCCGAACGCCTTTGCTTCGCTCGCTTGCGCGCCGGACAACTTGCCGTGCGTCAACGGCGCCGGAGCAAGGCCAAAAAGGCTCGTAGAACGGATGTTCGCCGCCATGAAGGCTGATTCCCAAGACGATAGTCTTGGAATGATGCACGGGCCCTGGCCTTTTGTAAAGTCTCAGGTTTTCGCCATAATGACTTGAACATAAGGCGTAAAATGCCCCTCAAAATATGGTTTTTAGGCTTTCCGGAAGCGTTCCTGTTATGACGTTGGCCTAAGCCTCAGGCGGCTGCGGCGAGTTCGGAAGCGGGGGGCCTGAACAGTCTGACCGTCTTGATCACGCGGTCCTGGGTCTGGACGATCTCCATCGGAACTTCCGCGATCTTGACGCTCACACCCGCCTCGGGGATATCCTGCAAGTGCTCGAGAATGAGTCCGTTCAGAGTTTTCGGACCATGGAGGGGCAGCGCCAGACCGAGTTTGCGGTTGAGCTCTCGCAGCGTGCTCGATCCCTCCACCAGGGTGCTGCCGCCCTTGTCCCAGGAATAGCTTTCCGATTGCACGGGTGCGGTGGTGGTGAACTCGCCGATGATTTCCTCGATGATGTCCTCAAGCGTGACCAAGCCCTGCAGTTCGCCGTACTCGTCCACCACGAGCGCGATGCGCTGGTGGTTTTCCTGGAAGTACTGGAGCTGGGCGAAAACCGGCGTGCTGGCCGGAACGAAGTAGGGCTCCCCGAGCAATGCGGCGAGCTCGGCGCGATCAAACTCGCCCGCCTGCATCAGGTGCAGCATCTTGCGCAGGTGCAGGACGCCGGCAATGTTGCCGAGCTCGCTGCGGTAGGCGGGCAGCCGTGTGTGATATGCGGTGGACAGCTGTGCGACGATGCTCTCGGTGGGCGCATCAAGGTCGAACGCCTCGATCTGCGCGCGCGGCGTCATGACGTCCTCGACCGTAATTGCTTCGAGGCCGAACAGGTTCACCAGAATGCTCTGGTGCTTTTTCGGCATGAACTGCCCGGATTCCAGCACGAGCGAGCGCAACTCCTCCATCGACAGCCGCTGCGGCTGGTCGCTGCCTTTTGACTTTACGCCAAATGCGTACAGCAGCGGCGCGACAAACAGGTTGACGAACCAGACGACGGGGTAGAGAAATCGCAGCAGGGGCTTCAGCACGTAGCTCGCAACCGGGGCAATGCGCTCGGCGTAAGCGGCGCCCACGACCTTCGGCGTGATCTCGGAAAACACCAGAATCAGAAATGTGATCGCCAGCGTCGCCGTCATCAGGATGAACTTGTCCTCGCCGAACAGCTGGATCGCGATGATCGTCACCAACGTCGCCGCCGCCGCGTTGACAAGGTTATTGCCGAGAAGGATGACGCCGAGCAGCTTGTCGGGCTGCGCCAGGAGCTGCGAAGCGAGTATCGCGCCGCGATGGCCGAGGCGTACAAGGGTCTTCAGCCGATAGCGGTTCAACGCCATCATGCTGGTTTCGGCGACCGAAAAGAAACCGGAGATGACGAGCAGGACAGCAAGCGCGAACACCTGCGCCGCTATGGAGTGGTCGTCCAAAGAGGGTGTTTAGGTGACGAAAACGGTTTCAGTATAGCCTAGGCCAGGCTGCGGCGCAGGATCACTTCGAGGACAAAGCGGCTGCCCACGTACGCGAGCAACAGCGCAACGAAGCCGGCAAGCGTCCAGCGCAGCGCGGTGCGCCCGCGCCATCCGTAGAAATAGCGCCCGCACAAGAGCGCCGCGAATATGAACCAGGAAACGACGGCGAAAACCGTCTTGTGGTCGAATTTCATCGCTCGGCCGAAAAGCGTTTCCGAAAACACGATTCCGGTGGCGAGCGTCAAGGTCAGGAACACGAATCCCGCGAGGATCACCCGGAACAGCAGCCGTTCCATGGTGAGCAGCGGCGGCAGCGCGGCGAGCGGCCCGACGATTGCGCCGCCGTGCAGTCGCCGTTCCATCAGCGTCATCAGGAGCGCATGCAGCGCCGCGATGGTGAACATTCCGTAGGCGATCATGGCGAGCGCGAGGTGCAGGCGGAACTCGGTCGAATGCGTGTACGCCGGGCTGGCCAGGCCGGGGAAGAGCGCCGGCAGCGGCGCGCACACCGCGGCAAGCGCGAGGATCGGCGCCTGCATTCCCTCGAGCTGCAGGAACCGGCTCTCGACCCAGTAGAGCAGCACCGCGAGCCACAGCATCACCGAGAGCGCCTGCCCGAAGCCGAAGCGCAGCTCGGGCTGCGCGAACAGCATCTCGTAGACGAGCCACGTATGAAGCGCGAACGGCGCGAGGATCGCCGCCCGCTCTAGAGGCGCGATCTGCGGGGCGCTTGCTCCGCGCCAGCGCGTTCGCCAGAAATGAAAGGCGAGCGCCGCGTAGAGGAGAGACGCCGCCGCGTAGAGTAGAATCGCCGGCATCCGCGCAGTTTACACCACGCCCTCCCGTGCTTGAGAACCTGACCGAGCGTCTGTCCCGGATCGCGAAGACGATTCGCGGCGAGGCGCGTCTCACGGAATCGAACATCCAGGAAGCGCTGCGCGAAGTGCGCGTGGCGCTGCTCGAAGCGGACGTGGCGCTTGCGGTGGTGAAAACATTTATCGAGCGCGTGCGCGAAGCGGCGCTGGGGGCGGAAGTGACCGGCAGCCTCACCCCCGGTCAGGCGCTGGTGGGCGTCGTGCACCGCGAGCTGACCGCGCTCATGGGCGGGGAGAACGCCGCGCTCGATCTCGCGGTGACGCCGCCTGCCGTCCTTCTCCTCGCCGGATTGCAGGGCTCGGGCAAGACCACCACCGCAGCGAAGCTTGCGAAAATGCTCGCGGAACAACGCGGGAAAAAGCCGCTGCTCGTCTCCTGCGACGTCTACCGTCCCGCGGCAATCGAGCAACTGAAAACGCTCGCCGCGCAGATCGGCGTCGATTTCTTCCCGTCGGATGCCGGGCAGAAACCGCTGGCCATCGCGCTCGCCGCGCTCGATCACGCCCGCAAGCATTACCACGACGTGCTGATCGCCGACACCGCGGGGCGCCTGGCGATCGACGCGACCATGATGCAGGAGATCGCCGAGCTGCACGCCGCCTTGAAGCCGGTCGAGACGCTCTTCGTCGTCGATTCGATGCAGGGGCAGGACTCGGTGAACGTCGCGAAAGCTTTCGGGGACGCGCTGCCCCTGACCGGAATCGTGCTCACCAAGCTCGACGGCGACGCGCGCGGCGGTGCGGCGCTGTCGGTGCGGCAGGTGACGGGCAAGCCGATCAAGTTCGCCGGCGTGAGCGAGAAGCCGGACGGCCTGGAACTCTTTCATCCCGAACGCATGGCTTCGCGCATCCTCGGCATGGGCGACGTGCTGTCGCTCGTCGAGGAGGCGAGAAAAAGTGTCGACGTCGAGCAAGCCAAGAAATTCGCCGAGAAAGTAAAGAAGGGCAAGGGCTTCGATCTGGAGGACTTCAAGCAGCAGATCGGCCAGATGCGCAAGATGGGCGGGATGTCGGCTCTGGTCGACAAGCTGCCGGCGCAGTTCGCTCAAGCGGCGCAGTCCTCGCAGATGGACGAAAAGCAACTGCGCCGCGTCGAAGGCATCATCAATGCCATGACGCGCGAGGAACGGGCGAGGCCGGATATCCTGAAGGCTTCGCGCAAGCGGCGCATCGCCGCCGGCGCCGGAGTACCGGTTCAGGAGATCAACCGGCTGCTCAACCAGTTCGAGCAGATGCAGAAAATGATGAAGCAAATGCACAAGGGCGGGCTCGCGCGGATGGCGCGGGGCATAAAGGGGTTCATGCCGGGGATGCGATAGCCGGTCATCGCCGGCAAGCCAGGGGTGTTTCCCGTTTTCCCTTGCCAATCAGCGCTAAACTCGCGTAAAATCACGCCCTTTTCGATCTCGGTCATTCGATATGGTGGTAATTAGACTTGCGCGCGGCGGAGCCAAGAAGCGGCCCTTTTTCAACGTCGTGGTCGCCGATTCGCGCAAGGCGGCGGGCGGTCGCTTCATCGAGCGCGTCGGCTTCTACGACCCGAAGGCGCCGCAAGGCCGCGAATTGCTGCGTTTCGCGACCGACCGGCTCAGCTACTGGAAGGGGAAGGGCGCGAAGCTCAGCCCCACGGTGGCGCGGCTTTTCAAGGGCTACAAGGCGCCGGCTGCCGCCGCTGCCAAGTAGCGCGGTAGCGCGGGGCGGGTTGGCGACGCGCGGTCCAACCGGATGGGTGGTGATGGGGCGCGTGTTGGGGCCCTGGGGCGTGAAGGGCGCGCTGAAGATCGAGCCCTTCGGCGCCGAGAGCGGCAACCTCTGCAAGTATTCCGCGTGGTGGGTCGGCAAGCCGGAGAAGCTCGATGAAGTCGCGGTGACGGAGTGCCGTGCACACGGCGCCCATCTGGTGGCGCGCTTCGAGGGATGCGACGATCCCGAGAAGGCGGGCGTGTACCGCGGAGCCGAGGTCGCGTTGAGACGCGAGGATCTGCCGGAACCGGCGGAGCACGAGTTCTACCAGGCCGATCTGATCGGCTTCGAAGTGGTGAACGCGAAGGGTGAGCGCCTGGGCCGCGTGGCGGGATTTTTCAGCACCGGCGCGAACGACGTGATGCGCGTCGCGCACGAAGCCGGAGAGCGGCTGGTACCGGCCACGGCGCAAGTAATCCGCAGGATCGATCTCGAAGCCGGCACGGTCGAAGTCGAGTGGGGGGCGGACTGGTGATCCGCTTCGATTGCGTGACGCTGTTTCCCGAGGCGTTCGCCGCGGTGAGCGGTTCGGGTGTGACGCGCCGGGCGCTGGAGCAGGGGCTGTGGGGCCTCGCGCTGTGGAATCCGCGGGATTTCACGACGGACAATTACCGCACGGTCGACGATCGGCCGTACGGGGGCGGGCCCGGCATGGTGATGCTGGCCGAGCCGTTGGAAAAGGCGATCGTCGCGGCGAAGGCTGCGGCGCAGGGCGCCGCGAAAACGATCCACCTCTCGCCTCAAGGGCCGGTGCTGGATCACAGGAAGGTGATGGCGCTCGCGGCCGAACCGCGCCTGGTGCTGCTGTGCGGACGCTATGAGGGCGTGGATGAGCGGCTGATCCGACGCAGCGTGGACGAGGAGCTGTCGATCGGCGACTATGTCCTCTCGGGCGGCGAGCTGGCGGCGATGGTGCTGATCGACGCGGTGGTGCGGCAGCTGCCCGGCGCGCTCGGCGACGGGCTCTCGGCGGAGCAGGACTCGTTCGTGAACGGGCTGCTCGACTGCCCGCAGTACACGCGGCCGGAAACGTACGCGGGCGATCCGGTGCCGCCGGTGCTGCTCTCGGGGCACCATGCGCAGATCGAGCGCTGGCGGCTGAAACAGTCTTTGGGCCGCACCTGGCTGAGGAGACCGGATCTGCTCGAACGACGCGGCATGAGCGAGACCGAACGCAAGCTGCTCGAGGAATTCAGGCAGGAGATGGAACGTTAACAGTAGCGGGCGCCGTGCGCACCACTGAAGGAGCGAAGCGATGAATCTCATTCAAAAACTCGAGCACGAAGAGATCAAGCGGCTCGGCCGCAGTATTCCGGAGTTTTCCGCCGGCGACACCGTGGTGGTGAACGTCAACGTGGTCGAGGGCGAGCGCAAGCGCGTGCAGGCCTACGAAGGCATCGTGATAGGCAAGCGCAACCGCGGCGTCAATTCCTCGTTCACGGTGCGCAAGGTTTCCTCCGGCGAAGGCGTGGAGCGCACCTTCCAGACCTACTCACCGCTGATCGCTTCGATCGAAGTGAAACGCAAGGGCGACGTGCGTCGCGCCAAGCTCTACTACATGCGCGCCCGCTCGGGCAAGGGTGCCCGCATCCGCGAGAAAGTGGCCGGCCACGAACAAGGCGGCGAAGAGCAGAAGTCGTGACGAAGGGCGCGCAAGCGCCTTTGCCACCTTCATCTTTTCCCGCGCTCCCTGCCGCCCCGCGCAGATCGGCCGTGGATCGAGGGGCGTCGCACCGTTGATTGGCGTAAAATTTGCCGATATCAGCACAAGATCATGAGCCTCAGTCCCATTCCGGATATCGTCGCCGAGCTCAAGGCCGGCCGCATGATCGTGCTCGTGGACGAGGAGGACCGCGAGAACGAGGGCGATCTCGTGCTCGCGGCCGATTTTGTGTCGCCCGAAGCGATCAACTTCATGGCCCGGCACGGGCGCGGGCTTATTTGCCTGACGCTGACCGAGGCCCGCTGCCGGCAGCTGAATCTCCCGTTGATGGTGCGCGAGAACCGCTCGCCGCTCGGCACGAATTTCACCGTGTCGATCGAGGCGGCGAGGGGCGTGACCACCGGTATTTCGGCGCAGGACCGCTCGCGCACGGTGCAGGCGGCGGTTGCCCCCGACGCGAAGCCCGAGGACATCGTTCAGCCCGGGCATATCTTTCCGCTGATGGCGCAAACCGGAGGGGTGCTCGCGCGCGCCGGACACACCGAAGCCGGCTGCGACCTGGCAAACCACGCCGGCCTTTCTCCAGCCGCGGTGATCTGCGAGATCCTCAAGGACGACGGATCCATGGCGCGGCTGGCGGACCTGATCGAATTCTCGAAACAGCATGGCCTGAGGATCGGCTCGATCGCCGACCTCATCCGCTTCCGCAGCCAGAATGAATCGCTCATCAAGCGCGTCACCGAGCGCGTCATCCGAACACGATTCGGGCCGTTCCGGCTGGTCGCCTACCTCGAAAAGCTCGCCGGGAATACCCACCTCGCGCTTGCTCGCGGCGAGATCTCGCCCGACACCGAAACGCTCGTGCGCGTGCACCAGCCGCTTTCGGTGCTCGACTTGCTCGATGCCGGCCCCGGAACGCATTCGTGGGCCGTGCATGAGGCGTTGGAGAAAATCGCCGACGAGGGCAAGGGTGTGATGGTGCTTCTCGATTGTTCCGAGAGCTCGGGGCAGCTGATCGAGCATGTGGCATCGAGCACCCAGCCGCGGACGCCGGTAAAGATGGATTTTCTGACCTACGGCATCGGTGCGCAAATCCTGCGCGACCTCAAGGTCGGCAAGATGCGCCTCATGGCGGCGCCGCGCAAGATGCCCAGCATGGCCGGATGGGAGCTCGAGATCACCGGCTACGTGCAGAACACGGCCAAATCGCGGGACCGTTGATGGCCGAGATCAAGGCCGACTTGAGCGGAGGCGGCTGGCGCGTCGGCATCGTGCGCAGCCGCTTCAACGAACGCATCGGCCTGGCCCTGCTCGAAGCATGCCGCAAGCGGCTCGACGAGCTCGGCGTCACGGCGGTCACGATCGTTTCGGTGCCGGGCGCGCTCGAAGCGCCGCTTGCCTTGCAGAAGCTCTCCAACACGGGGATATACGACGCATTGATCGCGCTAGGCGCCGTCATCCGCGGCGAGACCTATCACTTCGAAATCGTCGCCGATGAGTCCGCTTCGGGTCTCATGCAGGTGCAGCTCGACAGCGGCGTCCCGGTTGCGAACGGCATTCTCACCGCCGACAACGAGGCGCAGGCCCAGTCGCGCGCGGCGCAAAAGGGGCGCGACTGCGCCGAAGCGGCGGTGGAGATGGCCAATCTCGGCAGAAACATTGCCAAGAGCCACAAATGAGATCGGCGCGGCGCCGTTCGCGCGAGCTTGCGCTGCAGGGCCTGTACGCCTGGCAGCTCGCAGGCGACAACGCCGCCGATCTGCGCTCGCAGCTTGCCGAATCCAAAGGCTTCGGCAAGGCCGACGGCGAGTACTTTGAGCGGCTTCTTCAAGGAACGATAGCGCACGCATCCGCCCTCGAACGCCTGATCGAGCCGGCGCTGGACCGCAAGCTCAAGGAGCTTTCGCCAGTCGAGCGCGGGATTCTGCTGCTCGCCGCGTTCGAGCTGGAAAACGCGCCCGAGGTGCCGTACAAGGTGGTGATCAACGAGGCGGTCGAGCTGGCGAAGCTCTTCGGCGGGACCAATGGCCACAAGTACGTCAACGGCGTCCTCGACAAGATCGCGAAACAACTGCGCCCGGCCGAAACCGGCACATGACCTCCGAATTCGAGATCATCAGAAAATATTTCACGCGGCCCGCCCCGACGGCGGTGCTGGGGGTGGGCGACGATTGCGCGCTGCTGCAGCCCAGCGCCGGCATGCTGCTCGCGGTCTCGACCGACATGCTGCTGGCGGGGCGGCACTTTTTCCCCGACGCCGACCCGCACAAGCTCGGCCACAAGGCGCTTGCGGTCAACCTCTCGGACCTCGCGGCGATGGGGGCGGACCCCCGCTGGGCCCTGCTCGCTGTCGCGTTGCCCGATATCAATGAGGAATGGATTGCACGCTTTGCCGACGGATTTTTCCGGATCGCGGACCGCTTCAAGGTTGAACTGATCGGCGGGGACACCACGCGCGGTTCCCTCGCGATGTCCGTCACGGTGATCGGCGAAGTGCCGCCTGACCTGTCGCTGCGGCGCGATGCGGCGATCGCGGGCGATGACATCTGGCTGTCGGGTTCGACCGGAGAGGCCGCTCTCGCGCTTGCACACCTGCAGGGCCGGGCGCAGCTGCAGGGCGCGGCGCGCGACGACTGCCTTGCGCGCCTGCATACGCCGGAGCCGCGCGTGGAGCTCGGAGGACGGCTGCGCGGAATTGCCCGCGGCGCGATCGACATCTCCGACGGCTTGATCGCCGACCTCGGTCATGTCCTGGAGGCTTCCGGCGTCGGCGCAGACCTTTCCTGGGAGAGCCTGCCGCGCGCCCGGGCGATCGCCGCGTGCCGCGATGAGGCGCTCGCCAATGATTGCCTGCTTGCGGGCGGGGACGATTACGAGCTTCTGTTCACCGTGCCGCCGTACAAGCGCGGCCAAGTCGAGACCGTGGCGAAGGACCTCGGCCTGCCGCTGACGCGCATCGGCGTTGTCATTCCCGGTGAGTCCACAGCGACGGTGCGCGATGCCAAAGGAAAATCCGTGCCCGTCACGCGCAAGGGATTCGATCATTTCGCATGATTCTGCGCCCGACGCCGGGATTCGCGCTCTCGCACCCCGCCCACTTCATCGCGCTCGGCTTCGGCACCGGCCTGGCGCCCATCGCCCCGGGCACTGTCGGCACGCTGCTTGCGTTTCCGCTGTTCGGCCTTCTCGAATCCTGGCTGCCGCCGCTGCCGCTGTTCGCGGTGATCGTGCTTTTATTCGGGATCGGCGTCTGGGCTTGCGAGCGCACCGGGCGCGATCTGGAAATCGCCGACCACAGCGGAATGAACTGGGACGAGATCGTGGCCTTTCTGCTGGTGCTTCTGCTCACGCCTGAGGGCTGGGCATGGCAGGCGTTTGCGTTTTTCGCGTTCCGCTTCTTTGACGTGGTCAAGCCTGCGCCGATCCGCCACTTCGATCGGACCATCAAAGGCGGATTCGGCGTGATGTTCGACGACATTCTCGCCGCGTTTTATACGCTTTTGTCGATGGCGATCGTCCGGCAGCTGATGCTCTGAGCCTGCCTCACTTGCGCAGAGTCCCGTAAAAAGCCCGGTACCACTCGGCAAACCGCCTGACACCGGTTTCGATCGGGGTTTGCGGCTTATAGCCGACCGCCTTCTGCAATTCTCCGGCATCCGCAAAAGTCGCCAGAACATCTCCGGCCTGCATCGGCAGCAGGTCGAGTTGCGCCTTCTTGCCGAGACATTGTTCGAGCACCTCGATATAACGCATGAGCTTGACCGGCTGGTTGTTGCCGATGTTGAAGATGCGCCAGGGCGCGTAACTCGTGGCCGGATCCGGGTGATCGCCGCTCCAGCCGGGCGCGGGAGCGGCGGGCTGGCCGATGACCCTCACGATCCCCTCGACGATGTCGTCGATGTAAGTGAAATCGCGCACCATGTCCCCGCGGTTGAATACCGGGATCGGACGCCCGGCGAGGATTCCCTCCGTGAACTTGAACAGCGCCATGTCGGGGCGTCCCCAGGGGCCATAAACGGTGAAGAACCGCAATCCCGTGCACGGCAGCCCGTAGAGGTGGGCGTAGCTGTGCGCCATCAGCTCGTTCGCCTTCTTGGTCGCCGCGTACAACGAAACAGGGTGGTCGACGTTGTCGTGCTCGGAAAACGGCAACCGGGTGTTCGCGCCGTAGACCGAGCTGCTCGAGGCAAAGACGAGGTGTCCGACCTTCGAGTGACGGCAGCCTTCGAGCACGTGCGTGAAGCCGACGATGTTGGCGTCGATGTAGGCTGAAGGGTTTTCGATCGAGTAGCGCACCCCGGCCTGGGCGGCCAGATGCATGACCGCGTCGAATTTGCCGGCGGCGAAGAGCTCGCCCATCGGCTTGCGCTCGACGATGTCGAGCTTCTGAAACCGGAACCCGGCGCGGGCGAGCAAGCGATCGAGCCGCGCCTGTTTGAGCCGGACGTCGTAATAGTCGTTCAGATTGTCGATGGCGGCGACTTCGTCGCCGCGATCGAGCAGGCGGTGCGCCAGCGCGGAACCGATGAACCCGGCGGCGCCCGTTACAAGAATCTTCATTTTCGATCTTCTTCCCGGTAACCGTGAGGGTTCATGCTTTGCCATCGCCATGCATCGCGGCACATTTCGTCGAGTTCGCGCACCGCTTTCCAGCCCAGCGCCTTTTCCGCGAGCGACGGGTCCGCATAGCACTCGGCGATGTCGCCCGCACGGCGGGCGACCCGCTCGCAAGGTATCGTGCGGCCACTCGCGCGCTCGAAGGCGCGTACTGCTTCCAGCACCGAGATTCCCCGCCCGGTGCCGAGGTTGACCGTGATCCCGCGCTGTTCGCGTTGCATGGTTTCCATCGCCGCGAGGTGGCCGCGCGCGAGATCGACGACATGAATGTAGTCGCGTATCCCGGTGCCGTCGCGCGTCGGGTAGTCGCTGCCGAACACGCGCAGCCTGTCGCGAACGCCCGCGGCGACCTGCGCGACATAGGGCATGAGGTTGTTCGGAATACCTTGCGGGTCCTCGCCGATCAATCCGCTCGGATGCGCGCCCGCCGGATTGAAATATCGCAGCAAGGCGATGCGCCAGAGGGCGGGGGCGGAAGCCGCGAGATCCTCGAGAATCCGCTCGACCATCAATTTCGAATGGCCGTATGGATTGGCGGGAGCGAGCGGCGCATCCTCGCGGATCGGCACCGACGAGGGGCTGCCGTAGACCGTCGCGGAGGAGGAGAACACCAGCATCCCGACTCGCGCCTGCGCCATCGCGCCGCACAGAACCAACGCGCCCTGCACGTTGTTGTCGTAGTATTCGATCGGCTTTTCGACCGATTCGCCCACCGCCTTGAGGCCGGCAAAGTGGATCACGGCGTCAAATCGGGTCCGGGCGAATATGTCCCGCAATGCGACCGGATCGCGAACGTCTGCTTTCGTGAATTCGGGCGTCTTGCCGGTGATTTGCGCGATGCGTCCGAGCACCGCGGGATGGCTGTTGCAGAAGTTGTCGAAAATGGCAACGTCGTGTCCCGCCTGCATCAGCTCGACGCAGGTGTGGGATCCGATATAGCCGGCCCCGCCCGTCACTAGCACTTTCATGGCAGTCTGCTCGTGTTCACACTCCGGATAGTCCGCAGGGGCCGGATCGGCGCGCGCGGGGCACTCTGCAACGGGCGTTACCGCGGATCATGAAGTCGCCGGGCGAGCCAGGTCAAGTGCGGGGGCCGCGGCACCCACGGCCCCGCGTGCTCGAGAACGCACACGCCGGGCTACGCATCCCCGGTCCGGGCAATGACCCGCGTCGGCCTCTTACCCTTCGGGCACAACGTTACGCATCAGGAATTCGAATACCGCGCGCCGAGGGCCCTCGGCAAGGAGAGGCACAACTCGCCGTGCGACAAGGCGCCCATCGGGAAGGGATGCCCCGCCGTCCGCGGCGAGCACTTGCACGTGCGGAAAGGTGGAAATTCAGTGCAGGCGGTGTCCGCCGGTGGCTTCGCGTCGCGCTTTCGTCTCACATGTTACGCGCACGCGCGCGGACGTGGACGCCTTCGCGCGCTTCTTAGGACGCAGGCAGCTCACCACGGGGGGGGATCAGATCACTGGCGTTTTCCGGGGATTCCACTTCGCGGATATAGCAGCCAAAAAGGTAGGCCACACCCAACCCGACAAGGGGCCATGCAATCAGTACGGCTACCCAGGTAATCCAGGTCATAAAGCGATTGAGTGAAAAAAATTCCGCCCGCTGGCCGCGTCGGCTCTTTGGCGCCCGGGCGCTCCGCGACGAGCGTTATGACAATATCATGAAGTCGCAGGGCAAGCCAAGTCAATCGGGCGTATCGGGCAGAGTTCGTGGAAAGTACGGAGGCAGTGCCCTGCGGCCACGGCTACAATGGCGCTCCATGCATGCTTGCCATGCCGCATTATCTGGCTCCGGGCTGTGCCCGCCAGAGCGCATGAGCGGAGAGCGCAGAGGCGAACCAAGAGTAAGCCCCCTGCGTTTACGGGGGGAGCCGTAAGCCTCGTGGGGCGGCAAATGCCGGTCTTGAAGTCTGGGGTGCAAAGGGGGCAGAGCACCCTTTTCCAATAAACTATCAAGGAAAGGAAGCGGAAGCATGAGCACGGTTGCCGTTGTCGGCCTCGGTTATGTCGGTTTGCCGCTCGCGGTGGCATTCGGCAAGAAGTTCCAGACCATCGGATTTGACCTCAGCGCCGAGAAAGTGGAGAACTACCGACACCACGTCGATCCTACGGGTGAGGTCTCCGGCGAGGAATTTCGTGCCGCGGCCCGGCTCACGGTCACGACCGATCCGGCGCAGCTTGCCGCCGCCGATATTATCGTGGTCGCGGTTCCCACGCCGGTGGACGCCGTGCGCCGGCCGGACTTCGGGCCGCTGGTCGGTGCGAGCACCACGGTCGGCAAATACATGAAAAAGGGTGCGACCGTGGTGTATGAATCGACCGTCTACCCGGGCGCGACCGAGGAAGTGTGCATTCCGGTGCTTGAAAAAAATTCCGGGAAGACCTGGCTCACGGACTTCAATGTCGGCTACTCGCCCGAGCGCATCAACCCGGGCGACAAGGAGCACAGGCTCGAGTCCATCGTGAAGGTCGTCGCGGGCGATACACCTGAAACGCTCGACAAGATCGCCAATCTCTATAGCGCCATAGTCAAGGCCGGCGTGTACCCCGTCTCGAGCATCAAGGTCGCCGAAGCCGCCAAGGTCATCGAGAACACCCAGCGCGATCTGAATATCGCGCTGATTAACGAGCTGGCGATCATCTTCAACCGCATCGGCATCGATACCCTCGAGGTTCTCCAGGCGGCCGGAACCAAATGGAACTTTCTCCCGTTCCGCCCCGGCTTGGTCGGCGGCCACTGCATCGGCGTAGACCCCTATTACCTCACCTACAAGGCGGAGATGCTCGGCTACCACCCGGAGGTGATCCTCGCCGGGCGGCGCATCAACGACAATATGGGAAAGTTCATTGCCGAGCAAACCATCAAGCAGGTGATCCGCAACGGCAATCCCGTGAAGGGCGCGAAGATCATCGTGCTCGGGCTGACCTTCAAGGAAAACGTTCCCGACCTGCGCAACTCGCACGTCATCGATGTGATCAACGAGCTGAAAAGCTATGGCGTCCAGGTGTTTGTCCACGACCCGGTACCCGATCCCGCGGCAGCGCGCCACGAGTACGGGCTGGAACTGGTTTCCTGGGAGGCGCTGCCGACGGCCGACGCGATGGTGGTTGCCGTCGCCCATCGCCAATTCCGGAACATGGGCGAGGAGAAACTCGCGCGCAAGGTCGCGAAGGGCGGCTGCTTCATCGACGTCAAGTCGCAGTTCGACCACAAGGTGCTCGCCGCGGCCGGACTTATTGTCTGGCGCCTGTAACAGCACATCGCTGTGGACGCTGCTGAGTTTGAGTCGTTCCTGCGCAACGTGATGGGCGCGCGCTCCACGAGCGAAGCGCGGGCGGTAGCCGATTGAGACACGCTCCATGCGCGTCATTCATATTCTCGATCACTCGATCCCGACGCAAAGCGGCTACGCTTTCCGCACGCAGGCGATCCTCAAGGAGCAGCGCGCTCTGGGCTGGGAGACGTTCCATCTGACCGGCCCGAAGCAGGGGCCGGCCGCGACGACCGAAGAGTGGGTGAACGGCTGGCATTTCTATCGCACGCCTCCTCCCGGCGGGATCCTCGAAGGCGTCCCGGGGCTTTCGGAACTCGAGCTGATGGGCGAAATCGCCTTCCGCATCGAGCAGGTGGCCCGGCGCGTGCGGCCCCATCTCCTGCACGCCCACTCCCCGGTCTTGAACGCGATTCCCGCACTGCGAGTGGGGCGGCGGCTCGGCATCCCGGTGGTCTACGAAGTAAGAGTACTCTGGGAGGACACGGCGGTGGACCACGGTACTCAGGAGGGAGGCTTGCGTTACCGCCTGAGGCGGGGACTGGAAACCTGGGCCCTCAGGCGCGCCGATGCCGTCACCACCATCTGCGACCCGCTGCGGGATGACATTGTTTCCCGCGGCATCCTGGCCGACAAAGTGACGGTTGTTCCCAACGCGGTGGACGTCGATGCGTTCTCCGCGGGCGGCGCGCCAGATCCTGCACTGAAGCTGCAACTCGGGCTGGACGGCGCGCAGGTGCTGGGTTTCATCGGCTCGTTCTACGCCTACGAGGGGCTCGCCATGCTGTTGCGCGCCCTGCAGCAGCTGCTGGCGCAGGACGAGCACGTGCGCGCGCTGCTGGTCGGCGGCGGCTGCCAGGAGGCGGAGCTGAAGCGACTCGCCGCCGAGTTCGGCATCGAAAATCAAGTCGTTTTCACAGGCCGCGTCCCTCACGACGAAGTGCAGCGCTACTACGACCTCATCGATGTGATCGTCTATCCGCGTCTGTCGATGAGGCTCACCGAACTGGTCACGCCGCTGAAGCTGTTGGAAGCGATGGCGCAGGGGCGCGTGGTGATCGCCTCGGACGTCGGCGGGCATCGCGAGCTGATCCGTCACGGCGAAACCGGGACGTTGTTCAAGGCCGGCGATCCAGAGGCACTGGTATCAGCGTTGCTGGCCCTGCTACGGGACCCCGCGCGCTGGCCGGGCCTCAAGGCGGCAGCAAGGCGCTACGTCGAGACCGAGCGCAACTGGAAGGCAAGCGTGGCTCGCTACGAGAACGTTTACGCTCGCGTCATGCAACAGCCCAAGCATGCATGAAGATAATCACGTTCAGCACGCTCTATCCCAATGCCGCGCGCCCGGGCTACGGCATATTGCGCGCTCTGATTGTTGCAATGGTTTGGCTTGCGCCGTGAAGGACACGAACTTCAGCCGCCTCGCACCCGAGGCATCGCCCGAGCCACCAGAGTTAGAAGTAGTGATCGAAGTTCCACGCGGCAGCTTTCTGAAGCGCGGGTCCACCGGCCGCGTCGACTTCATCTCGCCCCTGCCGTGCCCGTTCAATTATGGTTCGGTGCCGGCTTACCTGGGGCTTGAAGGCGATCTCCTGGACGCGCTCGTGCTCGGGCCGCGCCTGCCGTTCGGAACCCGCATACGGGTCAAGGCGTGGGGCGCCGTAACGTTGACGGACCGCGGCATGACGGACGACAAGCTCGTCTGCAGCCACCAGCCCCTCACGCCGCCGGAGCGCCGCAACGTGCTGCGGTTTTTCCACTTCTATGCGAAGTGCAAGGGACTGCTTAATTTCTGGCGCCGCCGCCCGGGGCGCAACGCATGCGATGGCTGGTGCGGAGCCGCCCACGCCCTCGCCCGCGCCCGGCTGCGGGACGACGCGTGGCGGGGGCCGGCGGTCGAGTTCTGATCACTCCATCCTGATCTTCGCCTCGCGCACGATGATCGATCCGATAAAGAAAGCCGCCTGGATCTTTTTAAACACCTATTGACAACACCTCCGTCCGACTCGCCCAACTGTCGGTTTTTTTTACACTACTATTCTCCGCGGAGATCGCGTGCGCTTGATGTCGACGGGGGCTGCACTATGGGTCGCCGACGCAGCTGATTGATTTTACTGGACTAAACAAACGGGCTTCTCTGCCTGGCGGCCGGTGGTAGCGGTCGGGATGCGTACTCGCCGTGTCGGAATTTTTTACAGTCACTGGCGTGAGTTGACCGTCCCCTCCTACATGCCGTTGATAATAAAGTCTATATTCATAGGGCATGGTTTATGCTCGATAGCGATAGGAACTATAAGGAACTGGCATCCCAGACAATCACGTAGGGGGTGCCGATATGACGCGGTCACACGTTAGGAGAATGAAAATGAACGCTATGAAATTGGCAATACCGTTGTTTGTCGCAGCACTTGCTTACGGTCCCTCCCAGGGATTGGCGGTGCCAATACTGGGTGCGGATTTGGCGAGCTTTGCGGTCTTGGGCTCCGCGACGGTGACCAATGTCCCCACGAGCACCATCGTCGGAAATGTGGGTGTCAGCCCAGGTACCTCGATCACTGGCTTTAACTCCGTATCAGGCCTTGCGACCGCGGACCCGCAGGTGACAGGAGGACTGGTACAGTCAAACACTGCGCTCGCGGCGTCGGCTCAGGGTCAACTCACCACTGCGAGAGGTACTCTTACATCTCTGGGGGCAGGTATCACACTCGGTGCGGACCTGGCTGGACTCACGCTCACTCCGGGCATCTATACGGTTGCAGCGGGGACTACTAATTTGTCGGGAACCCTCACGCTCAACGGCCTGGGCAACGCCAATGCGTTGTGGGTTTTCCAGATGCCGAGCACGCTCATCACCTCGTCTGGCTCGGTCGTTAACGTGATCAATACAGGTGCGGGCGCCGGGGTGTTCTGGAATGTCGGCAGCTCCGCGACCCTCGGTTCAACCACTTCGTTCGAAGGAAACATTCTCGCGCTCGCGAGCATCAGCTTGGTCACCGGCGCAAAAATTGGTTGCGGTAGAGCCCTGGCGGATGTTGGCTCAGTGACCTTGCAACAGAACACCATCTCCATCGGCTGCGCGGGTACCGGGGAGGAGGGCAGCAACGGCTTGAGCGGCGGCGGCATAGACGTTGTTGGCGGCGTCGCCAGGGTCGTTCCCGAGCCGGGCACCCTGGTGCTTTTCGGCTTCGGGCTGGCGGGGTTGTTTGTCTCCAGAAAAAAGTTATTTCCCGTCGCTTGACGGCTTGACGGCTTTGCGCGGCCACCCAGTGCGGGTGGCCGCGCGCTACGTTTCCGGCGGGCGCGGCCTGTCCTGAAACGGGGAAAGTCCTGCTTTAGTTTGACTTCGCAATACGGGCGCTCGCGGACTGCCGGCGCGCCTGCGCAGGGGTGGACCTCGTGCTCCATCACGCGACCCTGGGCTCCGTGCCCGCTCGATCGAAGATCCTCTGGCGTGTCATGAAGACGTCTTCGCTCGCTGCTGCGGTATGACCTCGATCGGCCTGAGGTACTTCACATCTTTGGGCCCGCCAGGATCCCGTGGGCGCTTACGCGGCTGTCATTCCGAAGTGGATCGTCCTGTTCATCGGCAGCGAGCCGGTGTACATAAACGGTGACGGGGAAACCAGCCGCGACTTCTGTTACGATCTGACCGTGAGCGGCGCGCTGCTCCTGCTCGCCCTGCCCATCATGCTCCTCGCCGCGCTATGCATTTACCTGGAAAGCGGCCTGCCTGTGCGCGTCGGTTGACGATGCCATCGAAAACCTTCATGTTGTGGGGAAAGGGAGCCGGATAAAAGCCTTTTAGCCGAGCGGGGACGGACGCAATCGATGGCAATCTCGATCGGGACGGTAAGCTACGCCGCTGCTGCCATGGCGTTTCTTTTTTTATCCGTCCTTCTGGTGACGACTTGGCGCGGGCGTCTGCAGGGCATGCTGCTCGCCGTGGCCTGCCTGGGTACTGCAATGTGGGCGGGGGTGGCGGCGTATCTGGCTGCGCGACCGAATGCGGCCATGCTTGCCGCAGAAGTCCTCGAGATCCTGCGCAGCGCCGTCTGGTTCGCTTTTTTAATGGTGCTGCTCGGCTATTCCCGGAAGGCAGTGGGGCCTTTGCGGCGGGTCGCTGTGGGCCTCGCGGTGTTTTGCGGGGTTGTCCTCGCTGCTACGCTGTACTCGGGCGTCGTATCGGCCCCGCGTCCGGAAATCTTCGGGATACCGGGCCGCCTGGTGCTGGCGGTGATCGGCATCGTGCTGGTCGAGCAGCTTTACCGCAACGTCCAGCCGCAGCAACGGTGGGGGATTAAGTTCCTGTGCCTGGGGCTCGGCGGAATGTTCGCATACGACTTCTATCTGTACTCCGACGCCCTGTTGTTTCAGCACGTAAACGCCGACATCTGGGCCGCGCGTGGCGTCGTCAATGCCATAGTCGTTCCGCTGCTCGCCGTGGCAACTGCCCGCAACCCCAAGTGGTCGCTCGATGTCTCCGTTTCGCGCCGCATCCTGTTCCATTCCACGGCGATGCTCGGCGCCGCAGTGTACCTGCTGGCGATGGCCGCGGCCGGCTACTACATCCGCTACTTCGGCGGCAACTGGGGGGCGATGCTGCAGGTAACGTTCCTGTTCGGCGCGGTGCTGCTGCTCTTCGTGATACTGTTCTCCGGCACCCTGCGCGCCCGGCTCAAGGTTTTCCTCAGCAAGAACTTTTTCAGCTACCACTACGATTACCGCGAGGAGTGGCTGCGTTTTACCCGTACCTTGTCCAAGGGCGAACCGGGGGTCCAGCTGTATGAGCGCTCCATCCAGGCGATCGCCGAGCTGGTGGACAGTTCGGGCGGGGCGTTGTGGCTTTCCCAGGATGTGGGGGTTTTCGAGCAGGTCGCCCATTGGAACATGCCGTCTGCTAAAGGGAGAGAGCAGCGCGACAGCCCCCTTTGCCAGTTCCTGGAACGGCTCCAGTGGGTCGTCAATCTCGAGGAGTACGAGGCGCAGCCCGAGTTATACGACGGCCTGGAGATACCCGATTGGCTGCGCTCAATTCCGCACGCGTGGCTGGTGGTGCCGCTCATACTCCACGAGCGGTTGCTGGGTTTTGTCGTGCTGGCCCGATCGAAGGGTAAAATCAATCTCGATTGGGAGGTGAACGACCTCTTGAAGACTGCAGGCAGGCAGGCGGCAAGCTACCTGGCCCAGTTGGAGGCGGCAAAGGCGCTGCTGGTGGCGCGCCAGTTCGAGTCCTTCAACCGCATGTCCGCTTTTGTGGTGCACGACTTGAAGAACCTGGTGTCGCAGCATTCCCTGCTGCTTTCGAATGCGGATAAACACAAGCACAAGCCCGCGTTCCAGGAGGACATGATCGAGACGGTTGCCCAGTCGGTGGAGAAAATGAAGCGGCTCCTGCTCCAGCTGCAGGGCGGCTACACTCTGGAGCCCCCGGCACCGGTAGCGCTCGAAGAACTGGTGCAACAGGTGGTGGCCGCGAGGTCTGGCCTCAAGCCTGCTCCCCGGCTTGAGGCTGGCGATGGCGCGGTGAGCGTGGTCGCCCACCGTGCGCGCCTTGAACGCGTGATCGGGCACCTGATCCAGAACGCCATTGAAGCCACCCCACCCGAGGGGCATGTGGTGGTGCAGCTATTGCGGCAAAATGGATCTGCGGTCATCGCGATTGCCGATACGGGGTGCGGCATGAGCGAGCAGTTCATGCGCTACCGGCTGTTCAAGCCCTTTGAGTCAACCAAGTCAACGGGGATGGGGATCGGCACCTACGAGGCCCGGGAGTACGTACGTGAGCTCGGCGGCCGGATAGAGGTAGAGACCCGGGAGGCCCAGGGCACCCTATTCCGCGTGGTGCTGCCGCTTTATGTTCCCGAGCGCGCGCCTGAGCTGGGCGTTGCGGTGGAAGGCCACGGGTGAGGAAAGACCAGGTAATCCTGCTGATCGTCGAAGACGACCCCGGCCTGCAAAAGCAGATGCGCTGGAGCTTCGACGCCTACGAGACGCTGGTCGCCGGGGATCGCGAAAGCGCGCTGGTGCAACTACGGCGGCACGAGCCGGCAGTAGTGACCCTCGATCTGGGGCTGCCGCCGGATCCGGACGGAGCGTCCGAAGGGCTGGCCACCCTGGAGCAGATCCTGGCGCTGGTGCCCGACACCAAGGTGATCGTGGTAACCGGCAACCAGGACCGCGCCAACGCGGTGAAAGCGGTCGGGATGGGCGCCTATGACTTCTACCAGAAGCCGTTCGATCCGGAGGTACTGGGGCTCGTGGTGGAGCGGGCGTTCAGTCTGCACGCCCTGCAGCAGGAGAACCGCCGGCTGCAGCAGTCGCAGGACTCCCCGATGCAGGGCATCCTCACGCGAGATCCGGGCATGCTCAAGATGTGCCGCAGCGTGGAGAAGGTGGCGCCCTCGGACGCCACTGTGCTGCTGCTGGGCGAGTCCGGCGCCGGCAAGGAGTTGCTGGCAAGAGCTCTGCATCGGTTAAGTCCGCGCTCGGCCAAGCGGTTCGTGGCGATCAATTGCGCGGCGATCCCCGAGAACCTGCTGGAGTCGGAACTCTTCGGCTACGAGAAGGGGGCCTTCACCGGCGCCAACAGGCAGACGCGTGGCAAGATCGAGTTTGCCGACGGTGGCACGTTCTTTCTCGATGAGGTGGGGGATCTGTCACCCGCCCTACAGGCGAAGATCCTGCGCTTTCTCCAGGAGCGGGTGGTCGAGCACATCGGCGGGCGCGAAGAGATCCCCGTCGATGTTCGCATCGTGTGCGCGACCCATCAGAATCTGAAAAAACTGATCGAAGAGGGTCGCTTCCGAGAGGACCTTTACTACCGCTTGAGCGAGATCGTGATCGCCATTCCGCCGCTCCGCGATCGGCACGGGGACGCCGCGCTCCTCGCGCACGCGTTCATGCACAAGTTCAGCCGCGAGGAGGGGCGTTCGATCCTGGGCTTCAAGCAGGACGCTCTCCATGCCATAGAAGCCTACCCATGGCCGGGCAACGTGCGGGAAATGGAAAACTATATCAAGCGAGCGGTCATCATGACCGACGGATCCCGGATCGGCGCCGAGGATCTGGGCCTGTCGGCACCGGCAGGGGAGCCGGAGCCGGTCAGTCTACGCGAGGTGCGCGACGAGGCCGAGCGCAAGGCAATCATCAAGGCATTGAGCCGGGTCGATGGGAACATCCTGGCCGCAGCGGAACTGCTCGGGGTAAGCCGTCCCACCCTGTACGACCTGCTCGACCGCCACGGCCTCAAGCAGTCGGTTTCCATCAAGGCAGACGAGGACTGAGGCGATGGCGAAGCGGGTCGGAAACGTGCCGGCCTGCGTTGAGTGGTGTGTCGCCGCGCCGGCAACTGCGTGGATGGATCGCTGTTTAAGAGGGCGGAGGATCGCATGACCCGATCGAAAGTTTGCTACAGGCATGGCGCGCTGGTCACGGCGCTGCTCATCGTCGTGCTGTCCTCGGGAGGTTGCGGGGAGAAGGCCGAGAATCTCGGCCGGCTGATCGCAGACGCCAAGCAGGAGCGCGACAAAGGCAACCATAATGCCGCCATGATCCACCTGAAGAACCTGCTGCAAAAGTCTCCCGAGCACGCGGAGGCGCGCTACTTGCTGGGCGTGACCTACAACGATACGGGTGATTTCACGTCCGCCGAAAAGGAGTTGCGCAGGGCCCTCGAGCTGCAGTACGACCCGGCCAAGGTGATCCCCCCGCTCGGCAAGTCGTTGCTGATGACAGGGGAGTTCCAGAAAGTGCTCGACCAGGTACGACTGGAAGGCGACGCCGGGAACCAGGTGCAGGCCGAAGTGCTGACGCTGCGCGCGCTGGCATCGATCGGGCTCGGTCGCAGCCGTGAAGGGCGCGAGTTGCTCGAGCAGGCGCTCGCCAGGCAGCCTGAATTCGCGGATGCGCTGCTCGGGCAGGCCCGGCTTGCGGCGAGCGAGCAGAAGCTGGACGAAGCCGCGCGCCTGATCGAGCGAGCGCTCGCCAGCGCACCGAATAGTGGCAACGCATGGCTCATGAAGGGCGAACTGAGCCGGATCATGGCCAATCCGAAAGGCGCGATCGCGGCCTACCAGAAGGTCCTCGAGCTCAGCCCCGACAACGTTCCGGCCCGACTGAACATCGCTTCGCTGCAGATCGACAGCGGCAACTTCGACGAGGCACGCAAGCAGATCGAGCAGATGCGCAAGATCGTTCCCAACAGCCCGATGGCCCATTACATGGAGGGGTTGATCGAGTTCCGCCAGCACAACTACCCCGCCGCCCGCGAGGCGGTGCTGCAAGTGCTCAAGGTGGCGCCAGACCACATGCCGAGCATGCTGCTCGCGGGTGCGGTCGAGTTTGCGCTGGGTTCGCACGGCCAGGCGCAGTCGTATCTGGGGCGTGTGATCGACCGCGCGCCCGACAACCTCTACGCGCGCAGGTTGCTGATCGCGTCGCTGGCGAAAAGCGGCCAGGTGCAGCGCGCTCTGGAAGTGCTCCAGCCGGGGCTGAAGCAGTCCCCGGAAGACGGAGCGCTGATGGGGCTCGCCGGCGAGGTGTACCTGCAGAGCAACGAGTTCGCCAAAGCGGCCCAGTTCTTCGAAAAGGCGGCGAAGCTCGACCCGAAGAGCGCGGGTGCTCGCACCGGGCTGGGCCTGAGCCGTCTGGCCTCGGGCGAAACGGATCACGCGCTGGCCGACCTGGAGTCCGCTTCGCAGCTCGATTCCGACAAGTACCAGGCGGACATTCTGCTGGTTCTGTCGCACGTGCGGCAGGCGAACTACGACCAGGCGCTGAAGGCGATGCAGACGCTCGAGAAGAAGCAGCCGAACAATCCGCTCACCTATAACCTGAAAGCGATGATCTATGTCGGCAAGAAGGACACCGCAGCCGCGCGCAAGCATCTCGAACGCGCGCTCGAGCTGCAGCCGGCCTACGTGCCCGCGGCGGAGAACCTCGCGCAGCTCGACCTGCAGGAGAAAAATCCCCAGGCTGCGCGCCGCCGGTTCGAGGCGATCCTCGGGAAGGACAAGGATAACGTGGAGGCGCTGCTCACGCTCGCCAGCCTTGGCCCGCGCATCGGCGCCACCCAGAAGGAACAGATCGACTGGCTGGAGCGCGCCCGCAAGGCGGGTCCTGGCTCGGTGCAGCCGCAGCTGATGTTGGCGCGCTCTTACGCCCAGGCCGGCGACGCGAAGAAAGCGCTCGAGGCCGCGCGACAGGCGCAAGCGATCAGCCCTGATAATTTCGAGGTTCTCGATACGCTGGGCGCGATCCAGATCGCCGCAGGGGAGAAGGAACAAGCGCTGGCGACGTATCAAAAGCTCGCCATGCTGCAGCCCAAGTCGCCGTCCGCGCTCTACCGTCTGGCCACCGCGCAGGCGGCCAATGCCAACCAGGCGGCGGCTGCGAGCACGCTGAAAAAGGCGCTGTCGCTGAAGCCGGATTTCAACGACGCGCAGGTGGCGCTGGCCGATCTGGAGGTTCGCTCCGGGCGTTTCCGGGAGGCGATGAAGATCGCGCGGCAGGTGCAGAAGCAGGCTGCCAAGTCTCCGCTGGGTTTCGTCCTGGAAGGCGACGTGCTGATGGCGGAGAAGAAATTTCCGCAGGCCGCCAAGGCTTACGAAACCGCCTACGGCATTGGCAAGAGTGGATTGCTCGCCATCAAGATGCACGCGGCATATGCGCAAGCCGGGAAGCCGGACGAGGCGGAGAGGCGGCTGGCACAATGGCTGAAACAGTCGCCCGACGACGCGGTGGTGCGGTTGTACGCCGCCGACGTCGGCCTCAAGAGCGGCAAGTACCAGAACGCGATCGAGCACTACGAATGGCTGCTGCAGAAGCAACCCGACAACGTGCTGGTGCTGAACAACCTCGCCTGGGCCTATCAGCAGGTGAAGGACACGCGAGCCCTCGAAACCACCGAGCGCGCCTACAAACTCAAGCCCGACAGCGCCGCGGTCGCCGATACGCTGGGCTGGATACTTGTAGAGCAGGGCAACATCAACCGCGGGCTCGAGTTGCTGCAAAAAGCAGTTGCAGCCGCGCCCGACGCCCACGAGATCCGCTACCATCTCGCTCAGGCTTGGCTCAGGGCCGGCGACAAGTCGAAGGCCCGCAGCGAACTCGAGCGGTTGCTGGCGACCGATGCGAAGTTTCCGCAGCAGGCCGATGCGATGAACCTGCTCAAGCAGCTGAGAAACTAGGCGGCAACCCGGGAAGGCACTGCCGGAGCTGGGGAAGTCGTTGCCCTTGCACGGCAAGTTCCAGGAAGCGCTGGCCCGCCACCCGGTCCCGCGAACTGGCCCCGGTACGCCGATCTGCCGCTGACCGATCACCCGTATATGGACTCCTCCCTTCGTACAAGAGGCAAGTGCGCGACGCGGGCCGCCGAACGCGTCCTGACGCTCCGGCTTGAGTCCGGGCACGGTGCCCGGGGGGCCGCCCCAGAGCTCGCGGCAGCTTCGGTCAAGGAGCGGACTCCGACGACGGGCGGATTGATTTACTTTTTCTGTCGGAAATTTTTACACTTCGTTTCCGACCGTTTCAGGCGCTATTCGTAACTATCTGTTTATAAATATTAATTTATTTTGGCATGGATTCTGCATTGGTAGAGGGCAAAGGCGCATGGAAGCGGTTTGAATAGATCCATACTTTAGACCCGCTCGGATCGCGGTCCTTTGCCGGGGAGGCGGAAGCGAGCATGAACATAGGCCCAATATACGCAGTCCGGGACCTCTTCCACACCTGCTCCCGGCGCGTCGGCTCGGCGAACCGGGATCGCAACCGGTTTGAATTTCCTATGCTCTATTTGAAAATTAAATTATTCAAGGATCGATATGAAAACTAATCACCTTGTTCGTCTTATTTCATCTTTCTCACGGATATGCATGCTTTTTTCAATTCTGGCCTGGTCCGGTGTTGCCTCGGCAATCCCTGTGACCTGGGATATCATCGGCGCCAGTTTTAATGCCGCGTCGGGAGGTGGATCTGTCACTGGTTCCTTCCAATGGGATGCGAGTTCACAAACCTTGCTGGACTGGACCGTGACAGTGCCTAACGGAACGTCAATAAGCGGCGACCCCGCACATCCGACTCTATTTCCGGCATTCACGTATACCCCCTTAACTTCGATTGGTTGTGGTTTTCCGGCCGGACCTCCTACGGGACAGTGCAATAACACGCAGATGTTTTTTTCTCAGGTATTCACTCCATCGGCTCCCTGCGAAGTCGGGAATCCGCAGAACTGCGTGTTTGGCCGTACGCTTGGCCTCAACTTCTTCTCCAATCCTTTGACAGACCTTGGCGGTGTTGTTCCAATTTCCATTAACTTGTTGTCTTTCGAGTCCTATAGCATCCCCACCGGCTGCGCTCCATTTGCCATGTGTAACGACCGGGAATTCTCTGCCGGTACGGTTGTTGCCAGGGCGGTTGCTGCGGTTCCGGAGCCGGTTTCCTTGCTTTTGGTTGGGCTTGGATTGATATTTCTCTGGTTCTCACGCCGAAGGATGCGGTCGATATAAGATAAAAGCCAAGATCAAGATCTTTCCTTGCTTGAAAAGATCTTGAGCAATAGAACGAATAGGGTTGCGGATACGATATTCAAGCAGGAAAGACCGCCACTAGTTGGCGGTAACCCTTCGGTTGCACAAAATGAATGGGGTCAGACTGAGCTGACCCGGGTTCTCCGGACAGGTTAATCAGGATACACCTGCCGCTTTCTCGAACTGCATCGGGCTGACATAACCGAGCGTTTGATGTCGGCGTACTCGGTTGTAGAAGAGTTCGATGTAGTCGAAGATTGCCGCACGTGCCGCATCCCGGCTCTCGAAGTCGCAGTGATGCACCAATTCATTCCCCGATAGCCCCGCGCGGCATAGATCGCCCCTTGGTCGGTGTGATGGATCAACCCGCGAGCGGGTCGGCGGCTCTCCAAGGCCATGTTGAGCTCACCCAGCACCACGGCCAGATCAGGCCTGTCGTTCATCGACCAGCCCACCACGCGGCGTGCGTGCAGATCCAGGAGCACCGCCAAGTACAGAGGAACCCGGTGCGCGTGCGAATGAAGATTATGTCGCCTACCCAGACGCGGTTAGGCTGTACAACATAGAAACGTCGCTGCACCAGGTTCGGCGCCGCAGGGGCGCTGGCATGGTTCTCCACGGTCAAGCGAAATCGTCGCTTGCGCCGTTGTTCCGTCAGAGTCCAGACTGCCCCCGTTCACGGAGAATTGGAGCAGCAGCAGCGGGTCGGGGCGCGATCTCGCGCCGCCAGGTCGCCTCCTGAGGTACGGATTTACCTCGCGGCGGCGAATTACCGGGCTGGGCGGCGTCGCGTTAGGCTGTCGCGCTCTTCGATCATTTGAGCGCGCGCTTGAACTCGATGCGGTCACCCGCCTGGCAATCCCGGCAAACGGTCGCCGGCAATATTGGCCGAGCCGCTCGCCGTGCCAGGCACCTTGAAATGATCCCCCAAGGTCATGGGAATCACGCCTCGGTGATGACCGTTTGCTCGTAGCCGGTGAATCCAATAAACTCTCGATCAAACAGGTACTAAGAGGATAGAGGTACGAAGAGGTATTAAGAGAAGCGCTAATACGTCTGGTTGATTGATATTGTGGAAGGAGAACATGCCGTGAGCGTCAGGGAATGGTCAGCTATAGGGCTGGTGGCTTTGGTGCTGGGCTTGGGAGGATGCGGTACGGTCTATCCGCCGCTGGCCGAGCCTGGAAGCGGGATCGATGCGCCGTATCTGGTCGGCCCGGGCGATACGGTCAACATCGTCGTGTGGCGCAATCCCGAGCTGTCCATGATCGTTCCGGTGCGTCCCGACGGAAAGATCACCACGCCGCTGGTGGAAGATCTGCAAGCAAGTGGCAAGACGGCGACGGAGCTTGCCCGGGACATCGAAAAAACCCTGGCCAAGTACATCCAGAGCCCGGTGGTCACGGTCATCGCCACCAGTTTCATTGGGCCTTACAGCCAGCAGGTCCGCGTGATCGGCCAGGCGGCCAGGCCCCAAGCGCTGGCCTATCGTGAAAACATGACCCTTTTGGATGTCATGATCGCTGTGGGCGGCATCACCGATTTTGCGGACGGGAACAACGCAAGCATCCTGCGCACCGGCGGCGGCAAGACCCAGCAGTTCGGGGTGCGGCTAGTAGATCTCGTCAGGGGGGGCGATCTGTCGGCCAATGTGGCGATGCGCCCCGGTGATGTTCTGATCATACCGCAGAGCTTTTTCTAGCCTCTGGTATGGCGAGAATTCGATTCCCCCGACGATATTTCAACTGGAGTCCTGAGCCTTGCGAGTGTTGACAGGACTCGTTCCTGCCGCAATCCAGGGCATTTCCGGTCGGGTGCCGTCCTGGAACGAGACTTGGCCTGGTATGAAATTTGCTGCGATTCTCGGGTTAAGCTGAGCTGCGCCTGGATGAAAGCACCCGGAGGATCCGAGTATGCACGAGCTGGCCGACCAACTCCTCTCCCACCTGAAGGCTACCTGGCGCTACCGATGGTACGCGGTGGTCTTTGCCTGGATCATTGCAGTGGGGGGCTGGATCGCCGTGTACCTGACGCCAGATCGCTACGAGGCTTCCGCCCGGGTCTACGTGGACACCCAATCGGTGTTAAGGCCCCTGCTGGCCGGTCTCACGGTGCAGCCCAACGTCGATCAAATGGTCACGATGATGAGCCAAACCTTGATCAGCCACCCGAACCTGGAGAAGGTGATCCGCATGGCTGACATGGACATCGGGCTCAGTACCTCCGAGGACCGGGAGCAATTGATTACCCGCCTGACCAGGGAACTCGCCATCAAGAGCGCCGGCCGCGAGAACCTTTACACCATCGCCTATACCGACAAGAACCCTCAGGAGGCAAAGCGGGTGGTGCAGTCACTGCTCACGCTGTTCATGGAAGGAACCCTCGGCGACCAGCGAAAGGACTCCGAAGCGGCGCGACGTTTCATCGACGAGCAGCTCAAGAACTACAACGAGAAGCTGGTGGCCGCCGAGAACGCGGTGACCGAGTTCAGGCGCCGGCACATGGGGCTCATGGCCGGCGACAGGCGAGACTACTATACGCGGCTGGTCGAGGCGCAGGCTGCCCTGAGTGGAGCAACACTGGAGCTCAAAGAAGCTGAAGACAGCCGTGACGCGATCAAGAAGCAGCTTGCGCGTGACACGGAGATCCCGTCTCTGCTGGGCGATAAGAGCGCGGACGAGGGGGTCCATCTCGAGATCGACGCCCGCATCCAGGCCCTCGAGCAGAAGCTCGACGGCCTGAGGCTCAACTACACGGAGCAGCATCCCGATATCGTCGCCATCGTGCGCATTATTGCCCAGTTGAAGGAGCAGAAGAAGGCGGAGGCCAAGCTGAGGAAGCCCTCCCCGAGTGCAGCCCAGGTTCAGGACCCGGTCTATCAGCAGTTGACCGTCACCCTGGCGTCGGCCGAAGCGAACGTGGCTGCCATGAAGGCCCGGGTGGCGGAGTACGGCAAGCGCTTTAGCGAGCTGAAAGCAGCGGCCAATGCCGTGCCCCAGGTCGACGCGGAGTACACCCAGCTCACCCGGGACTACGAAGTGACCAAGAAAAACTACGAGAGCCTGCTATCGCGGCGCGAATCGGCCCAGATCTCCGGCGATATGGAAACGAGAGCGAGTGTGATGGACTTCCGGGTGATCGATCCGCCCCAGGTGCCGTCCGTACCCAAGGCGCCCAATCGCCGGCTGCTGATGTCGCTTGTCTTGCTCGCGGCGCTCGGGAGCGGGCTCGGTGTTGCTTTTCTGATCAGCCAGATCAGGCCCACGTTCAACGACGAGCGCAGGCTGAGGGATGTGAGCGGGCTGCAGGTGCTCGGGACGGTCGTCATGGCCAGGACCGATGCGCAAAAAGCGCGCCGGACCCGGGGACTGGTCGCGCTCCTGATTTCTTTCGCGAGCCTGCTTTCGGCCTACGCCGCGATCATGGCGGCGCTCGTGCTGACGGCGTCGAGGGTCTAGGATGAGCATCATTGAAAGGGTGGCAGACCTGCTTGGGTCGGTTCCCCAGACGCACCGAAAGCCTTCGGCGGCGGGTGGGGGAGCCGACTCCCTTGAGCCGAACCGGATCGAACGGGCCGCCGGCGATATAAGCCGGCGCTTTGATTTTCCTGAGGACAAGGATCTCGCGGTGGAATCGAAGGCCAAGGCCAGGCCCGCGCTTCCCACCGGCCCGAGTACCCGGACTCACAGGGTCGATCTGGATCAGCTGCGCCGGCAGAGCATCATCACGCCCGACGGCGAACGGACCCCGATCGCCGAGAGTTTCCGGCGCATCAAGCGGCAGATCCTGACGAACGTGGCCAATCCCAAGGCCGGCGCGCCGGCCAACCTCGTGCTGGTGACGAGCGCGCTGGCGGGGGAAGGCAAGACGTTCTGCGCGATCAATCTCGCGATCAGCATCGCCTTGGAGATGGACCACACCGTGCTGCTGGTGGACGCCGACGTGGCCAAGCCGTCCGTGCCACAGGCACTCGGCCTCGAAGCGGAAAAGGGATTGATGGACGTACTGCTCGACCGCCGGATCGACCTGGCGGAGGTGCTGTGGAACACCGACATCGACAAGCTCACCGTCCTGCCGGCCGGCACGGCGCACCAGCACACCACCGAGCTTCTGGCGAGCGACGCGATGCGCGTGCTGCTACGGGAAATTGCCGCGCGCTACCACGACCGCATCATCATCTTCGACTCCCCACCGCTCCTCGCCGCGAGCGAGGCCGGCGTCCTGGCGAGCCAGATGGGGCAGATCGTCATGGTGGTGGAGGCGGGGAAGACCACCGAAGCGGCACTCAAGGACGCGCTGGGCCGTATCGAAGCGAGCAACGTCGCCGGCTTGCTGCTCAACAAGGGAGAAGGCCCCGGGCTGGGATACTACTACGGGGGCTATGGCTAAGGCGCGAAGTGACGCCCAGCGATGGCGGCAGGCAAGCCCGGGCAGCGGAGATGCCCGCCGCAACCTGATGCGGTTCCTGTCGCTGTCCGCCGCGCTTCCTGCCCTGCTCTCCTGTCCTGCGTGGGCTGCCAAATGGGACGTCGTCCCCACGCTGTCGGTCGGAGAAACCTATACCGACAACCTGTCGCTGACGCCGGACGCGTTGAAGCAGGGTGACTGGGTCACGCAAGTCACCCCGGGGATTTTGATCGCTGCAACCGGAGCCCGGCTGCGATTCAATGCCACATACGCTCCCGAGGTCATTTACTACGCCCGAGGGCAGAAAGACAACCAGGTATTCCAGCGGGGCAATGCAGTCGGCACCGCGGAGCTTGCGAAGCAGCTCCTGTTCGTCGATGCCGGCGCCAATGTCAATCAGTATAACGTTTCCCTCCAGGCCCCCCTCACGACAAGCAACGTCAATACCACCGGAAACCGCGCCACGGTCTGGACTTTTGTTGCAAGCCCCTATCTTCGACGTGACTTCGGGTCGGACGTCCAGGCAGAGGCGCGGTTTACTTACAGCGTAGTAAAATCCGACGACGCATCGACACTCTCGAACAGCGTGGCGGACCGCATCAATCTGCGTCTGAAAAGCGGCCCTGCGTACAAGCTGCTCGCCTGGAACCTTGATTATGTCAGGGAGACCATCGACTACGAGAGGGGGCAGGACACCTTCACCGAGGCGATCACGGCGCACGCACGGCGGCTGATCACCCCCACGGTGGGCCTGCTGGCACAAGTGGGCTACGACTACTATAAATCCGGGGTCATCGCACCGGCATCAGAAGGGCCGTCGTGGAGCGCAGGGTTCGATTGGACACCGACGCCGCGCACGCGTCTTGCAGCGACCGCTGGTCAACGGTTCTACGGCGATGCCTACTTCCTCGATTTCAGTCACCGCACCCGCCTCACGACGTGGAGCGCCGGATACAGCGAGAACGTCACGACCACGCGCTCGGAGTTCTTCATTCCGGCCACGACGAGCACGGCCGGATATCTGGACACATTGTTCTTGTCACAATTCCCCGATCCGGTGGCCCGGCAGAAGGCGGTGGAGGAATTCATCGCCCGGACGGGGCTTCCGCCGAGCCTGAGCGTTCCGATTGACTTCTTCAGCAGCCAGCTGTTCCTCGTGAAAAGATGGCGGGCATCGGCCGGCATCCTGGGGGTCAGAAACGTTCTGATCGCCAATGTGTTCAAGGAGACCCGCGAAGGGTTGGTTGGCAACTCGGTTCTGCCCAGCACGGGGGACTTCGCCGCGAGCAACACCATCAGGCAGACCGGGATGAGCCTTCAGTGGAATTGGCGCATGACTGCGCAGAACGCCTGGAACCTGGGCGGGGCTTACAGCCGTAACGAGTTGCCCGGCACCGGCCAAATCAATAACCTTACCTTCGTCGGGATGGGTCTCACCCGGCAGTTCCGGCCGCGGCTTTCCGGCTCCCTGAATTATCGCAGGCAGCAGAATGATTCAAACCAGAGCGCGTCCAGCTACACGGAAAATGCGGTGTTGGCGACACTCCAGATGAGGTTTTGACGCTTCATGTACGAAACTTACTACCAGTTCCAGGCCAAGCCGTTTCAGCTGACCTCCGACCCCCGTTTTTTTTTCTCCAGCAGGGGCCACCGCCGCGCCATGGCTTACCTGGTGTACGGCCTACATCAGGGCGAAGGATTCATCGTCATCACGGGAGAGATCGGCGCCGGCAAGACGATGCTCGCAAACACCCTCGCCCGCAAGATGGCGTCACCGAACTTGGTGCTGGCCCAGGTGGTGAGCACGAGCCTGGAGGCTGACGACATCGTGCGCATGGTGGCTGCGGCATTCGGCCTGTCTCAGGAGAACAGCAAGGCGGTGTTGCTCAACCGGATCGAGCTATTTCTTCTCGATTGCCACAGGCAGGGCAAGCGAGTGCTCCTGGTGGTGGACGAGGCGCAAAACCTTCCGGCGAGGTCGGTGGAGGAGCTGCGGATGCTGTCGAACTTCGTGTGCGACGACAAGCCCCTGCTGCAGACCTTCCTGCTGGGCCAGCCGGAGTTCCGCAAGACGCTGCAGAGTCCTGAAATGGAGCAGCTCAGGCAGCGGGTCATCGCCTCCTGCCACTTGGGGCCGATGGACGGCGCGGAGACCGAGGCCTACATCGTGCACCGGCTGCAGACCGTAGGCTGGCGCGGTGATCCGTCGTTCAGCGAGGATGCCTTCGCCGCCATCCACCAGCACACCGGCGGCATTCCGCGGAAGATCAACATCCTGTGCGACCGCCTGCTGCTCATGGGCCGCCTGGACGAGAAGCGCGCGATTACCGGCAAGGAGGTGGCCGAAGTGATCGACGAACTGAATCAGGAATTTGCGCCTGCGGATCTGCGGGTCAACCGGGAAGGGGGAGGTTGATGCCATCCGGTGTCGCCGCCGCTCCCATACTCTGCGTAGTGGGGGCGCGCCCGAACCTCATGAAGATCGCCGCGGTTATCAGGGCCATGCGGGACGCTACTCCGCCAATACCGGTGCGGCTCCTGCATACCGGGCAGCATTACGACCCGGAGATGAACGGACAGTTCTTCCACGCGCTGGGAATACCAGACCCGGACATCAATCTGGAGGTGGGCTCGGCCTCGCACGCGGTGCAGACCGCCGAGATCATGCGGCGCTTCGAGCCGGTCCTGGAGCAAGAGCGGCCTGCCGCGGTGCTGGTGGTGGGGGACGTGAACTCCACGCTGGCGTGCGCGCTGGTGGCGGTCAAGAAAGGCATCGCGGTGATACACGTCGAGGCGGGACTGCGCAGCTTTGACCGCACCATGCCGGAGGAGATCAATCGCCTGCTTACCGACCAGATTTCGGACTTGTTGTTCATCACCGAGAGAAGCGCGCGGGAGAACCTGCAGCGCGAGGGCGTTCCCGAGTCACGCATTCACTTCGTGGGCAATGTCATGATCGACACCCTGCGATATAGCCTCAAGGACGCCGTGCCGGCCGCACAGACCATGAGCCAGTACGGCGCTCCGGCGGATTGGGCGCAAAAGGCGTACACCGTCCTCACCCTGCACCGCCCCTCCAACGTGGACGACCCCGTCATTTTGCGATCCCTGCTCGGCGCAATCCGCGACGTGAGCTCCCGTCTTCCGGTCGTTTTCCCGATGCACCCCAGGACGCGCGCCAAGATCGAGCAGCACGGGCTGGGCCCCGTGCTGGAAACAGACTTGCTCCTCAAACTCCCGCCGCTGGGATATCTCGAAACGCTGGGGCTGATGCAGGCGGCGCGGCTGGTGCTGACCGATTCGGGCGGGATCCAGGAGGAGACTACCGCGCTCGGCATACCCTGCGTCACACTGCGCGAGAACACCGAGCGGCCGATTACCGTGGAGCAGGGAACCAACACCGTGGTCGGGAGCAGTCCGGCGCGAATCCTGGCCGCGGTGGACGATATCCTGCGCAGCGGAGGGAAATCAGGAAGGATACCGGAGCTATGGGACGGCCGGGCGTCACAGCGCATCGCGGCCGTGCTGGGCCAATGGCTCGATCGCGCGGCTGAGCGGCTGGTGGCGTAACACGGCACGCTGTCAAGAACACATTACATGAGTCCCGCGCCGATCCGGAACGCAATGACCATAGACGTGGAAGACTACTTCCACGTCTCCGCCTTTGCGTCCCACATCGCCCGCGAGGCCTGGGACCGGATGCCGTGCCGGGTCGAGCGCAACGTGGACGCGATCCTGGCGATGCTGGATCAGCACAAGACTCACGCGACCTACTTCATGTTGGGATGGGTCGCGGAGCGATACCCGGGCCTCGTGCGCCGGATCGTCGAGCAGGGCCACGAGCTGGCGAGCCACGGGTACGCACACCAGCGGGCGACCGAGCAGAGCCGCGGGGAGTTCCGGGAGGACGTCACGCGCGCGAAGGCGTTGCTCGAGGACATCGGCGGTGTCGCGGTCCAGGGCTACCGGGCTCCGAGCTTCTCGATCGGCCACGGCAATCTGTGGGCACTCGAGTGTCTGAGCGAGACTGGATACCGATACAGCTCGAGCATCTATCCCATCCACCACGATCACTACGGGATGCCCGGGGCGCCGCGCTTTGCGTTCTATCCCGAAGGCGGTCGCGGGCTGCTGGAACTGCCGGTGACCACGGTGAGGCTCTTCAACCGCAACCTGCCGGCGGGCGGCGGCGGCTATTTCCGGTTGCTGCCTTACAGCATTTCACGTTGGTGCCTGAAGCGCGTGAACACGGTGGATCGGCAGCCGTGCATTTTCTATTTCCACCCCTGGGAGAT
>JBGPYQ010000238.1:0-4813 GCA_041493345.1 Gammaproteobacteria bacterium
AGCAGATGCGCCAGATGCTCGGCGCCAGGGGCCAGCATTTCGGCACCCAGAAAACGACCGGTGGCGAGATCTCCGTAGACATTCAGCAGGCCCTTGTTCCTGAGCAGGATGCGCGCACGGCCCTGGTCCTCGAAGCTCACCTGCCCGGTGGCGAAGGTGCCGGGTTTCATCGAATGGAATCCGCCCCCTACGATGCCGATCTGCGGATCGGTGAACACCACGCCGATGGGTGCGCGGCGCAGGCCAGGGTTCACCTGCTTGCCCAGCGCGAGACGTGCGGCATTCCCGCCTGCAATGCGCCCCTCGTCTGCCGCCTCGTGGAGGAGTGGGATGAAGTTGCTGGTATCACCGGCGATAAAGATAGGGCTTGTTCCGTCCGCGTTCACGGTCTGCGTGGTTAGTGGATCGAACGAGGGGAATCCCTTGGAGTCGAGCTTGAGCGTGGTGTTCACGAGGCCCATGCCCTTCACGTTGGGCGTGCGGCCGGTCGCAGCGAGGACATAATCGAAATAATCGGTCTCCTCGGAGCCATCGGGCGCCGTGCGTCCAATGGCGACGCGGTCGCCGTGACGTCGCATGTGCGCGATATGTGCGTCGGGCTCCAGCGTGAATTCCTCGTTGAATGCTGCAATGGCATAGCTACGGATCTCCGGGTCGCTGATGGGGCCGACGCGGCCGCCGCGTCCGAGCACCACGACATGAACCCCCAGGCGGTGCAGCGCTTGACCCAGTTCCAGGCCGATGATGCCCGGACCGATCACGGCCACGGCTTTGGGCAGATCGTGCCAGTCGAAGACATCGTCGCTGATGATGAGGCGGTCGCCGAGAGCCTTGAACGAATCCGGGTATTCGGCCTGCGCGCCGGTCGCGATGACGACGCTCTTGGCCGTGACACGGGGCTGGCCATCCACCTCGAGCGTATGGTTGTCCACAAAGCGCGCGTGACCCTGAATGCGATCGGCTTTCGGCATGCGCTCGACCTCGCGCAGCACGAAACCGACGAAACGGTCGCGCTCGCGCCTTACGCGGTCCATGACCTCGCGGCCATCGACGCGGATACCGCCCTCGAAACGCACGCCGAAGGCAGGCGCCCGCTCGACGGCATGCGCTGCCTCGGCGGCAGCGATGAGAAGCTTGCTCGGCATGCAGCCGACGCGCGCGCAGGTGGTGCCGTACGCGCCGCCTTCGATAATCACCGCAGTGGCACCTGCAGCCTTGGCTGCGCGGTACGCGGCGAGTCCTGCGGTGCCGGCACCGACTACTGCAACGTCAACTTGCAAGGTGTTCACGCGGGATCCCGGTTTCACGCACGGGCGGGCGCACCTTTTAGCTGGGGCGGTCGGCTCGCGGGCCCGGCTCAGGCGGCCTTACGCGCGCCGAAATAGGTTTCGAGCTCGTCCGCGCTTCCGATCAGCTTGCCGTCGATGAAGATCTGCGGCCAGGTGCCGCTGCCGGAAACCGCGCGCAGCGTGCTCGAGGTGATGTGCTTGCCGAGGGTGATTTCGTCGTAACGATAGCCATTGGCGTAGAGCAGTGCCTTGGCGCGCGCGCAGTGCGGACAGCCTGGTTTGGCGAAAATCACCGCCGGTCGGGGACCGACGGCCTTTGGATTGATGTAGCTCAGCATGGTATCGGCATCGGACACTTCAAGCGGATCGCCTTCCTTCTCGGGCTCGATGAACATCTTCTCGATCACGCCGTTCTTGACCAGCATGGAATAGCGCCAGGAGCGCTTGCCAAAGCCCAGGTTGGATTTGTCGACCAGCATCCCCATGCCGGCGGTGAATTCACCGTTTCCGTCGGGAAGCACGGTGATGTTTGCGGCCTCCTGATCCTGCTTCCATTCGTTCATGACAAAGGCGTCGTTGACCGACAGGCAGACGATCTCACTCACGCCGTTGGCCTTCAGCACGTCGGCGAGCTCGTTATAGCGCGGCAGATGGGTGCTCGAACACGTCGGCGTATAGGCGCCGGGCAGGGAAAACACGACGACGGTCCTGCGCTTGAACACGTCGTCGGTGGTTACGTCCTTCCACAGGTCGTCGGCGCGGGTTTTGAAGGTGATGTTGGGTACGCGTTTGCCTTCGAGACTCCTGGCGCTGGGCAGCATGGTGATCCCCGCGTAATCGTTCAGCGCTTCGCGGCCAGAAAGCCGATCAATAGGCCGGCGGCGGCGGCCACGCCGATAACGGTCCACGGGCTGTCATGCACATAGTCATCGGCTTGCCTGGCTTTTTCGATAACCGGTTGTGATACGTCCGCGAGTTTGGCCTTGGCGCTCATTACCTTCTCGGAAAATTTCGCCCGCGCCGCCGTGAAGCCTTCTCCGGAGGCGTTTGCCGCGACCTTGAGCAGCTCTTCGCCGTCGCTGACAATCATCTTTAAATAATCGGCCATCTTGTCTTTGGCCCGATTGAATTCACGTGCTGTATGTTCCATGGTTGCTGTCTCCTTTGAGATCTCTGCGTTCTGCAAATACGGTGGCGGGGCCGAGCCCAATCGCGCTCGCCCCCGTCGCACTACTTGGCGGTTTCCATTTCTTTCAGAGTCAGGCGCGGTACCCGGATCGCGGCGATGTAGTCCCTGACCGTTCAAAGTTACAGTGAAAAATGTCAGCCGTCCGTCTGTTGGCGCACACACTCTTGGGCGGACGGCCCGGGCTCGCGGGGTGAGGTTTTGGAGTGCTTCTATCCGGTCGGGCTCGCGATCCCGGGCCGGGACAGGTTTCATCGGTTGGGCTCGTCGGGGCCGTCGATGACTATCACGCGTTCTCCGACCCGCCACCTGGCCGGATTCGCATCGACTATCACGCGGCTCGACCCGTCCTCCAGTCGAACGGTGATTTCGAGACTGGCGGATCCCACCGGTGTGCGGTTCTGGTTTTCAGCCGCCAGCCTGCCTGCCGCGCTGAGAAGGATGCCTTCGCCGTGCCTTGCCGTTTCCCGCATCGACTCGATCAAACCGCACTCTTTGCACCTCACTTTGCGGCGCGCGGTTCCCTTTACCGCCAACGTTGCCGCGTCCATTGCGGCACCCGGCTTCTCACGCTCAACCGAGGAGACGGGGAGGGTGTCGCGGGAAGCGCCGGTCGGCGCCGGCATCCATGCCATCAAGGCGGCAAATCCAGCCGTACTTAGCAGCATCGCGGCCATGCCGATGCCCCACAGCAGCAGGGAAGGGGACTTGTTGGCTTGCGTTTGCACGGAGGAATTATGCCGGTCGCCCAAGGCCTTCTCTGTGCGTTGGCGCGCGTAACACGATGTATGCGTCGATCGCGGTGAGTACCAGGGATGCGGGTCAAAGCCCGCTTGACCGGCGAACCGGCGTCCAGCGCTTCACGCCTTCGACGGCGAATTTGCCAACAGGTCGGACAGATCGTCGGCATGCTCCTCTTCCACCGCGAGGATCGTCTCCAGCATCCGCCGCGTAGTGGAATCCTTGGCGCCAAGGTACTGGATCATGTCGCGGTAGCTCTCGATGGCGATGCGCTCTGCAACCAGGTCCTCCTTGATCATGCCCAACAGCGATTCGCCCTCGACGTATTCCGCATGGCTGCGGCGGGTCAGGCTGTCCGGAGAGAAATCCGGCTCGCCGCCCAACTGGACGATGCGCTCCGCGATCTGGTCGGCGTGCCCTTGTTCCTCGTTCGCGTGCACGAGGAACTCGTCGGCGATGCTTTTTGCATCGATACCTTTGGCCATGAAATGATGGCGCCGGTAGCGCAGGACGCAGACGATCTCCGTGGCGAGAGCATCGTTGAGCAGCTTCAGCACGGTTTTCCGGTCCGCGTCATAGCCGGCGGTCACCGCCCCTTCATCGATGTGCAGGCGCGCGCGCTTTCGAAGGGTTTGCACGTCGGTCAGAAATGCCTTCTTATCCATGAGTATCTCCTTGGGCATGCCGATCTTTCGGGAACGTTCGTCGCTGCAGTAATTATCTTCGACGTGAAACGGTCCCTCCGTGCGCTGGCGTACATACAGACCGCCGTGCTCACGCTAGTCTTTCTGGCATCGGCGACCGCGCTGCGCGGAGTTCGTGCCCTTGCTCTACGGGGCGGACACTGAACGAAGCCGGAGCCAATCGTAGATTTTCGACTTTAGGAGTGCCTTTTTCCATGCTGCTGCCGTCTGCCCTTGCCCTCGGTGGGGCCGAACAATACAGGAGAGCTCCCAAGCGGGTTGCGAGCCGAGTACCCGTCGCAAACAGCATGCTTGCCGCTTTGCCCCGCAAGCAGTATCAGCGGCTGCTCGCCGGTCTGGAATCGGTCGCGTTGACTTTCGGTGAAGTGCTGTACGAACCGGGGGAGCGGATCCGGCATGTTTATTTTCCTAACGACTCGCTAGTCTCCCTGCTGACGGTGGTAGAGGGCCATCTTGCCCTGGAAGTCGGCATGGTCGGCCGTGAGGGCATGGTCGGTGTTCCTCTCGCCCTGGGAACGGACGTTTCGCCGGTTCGCGCGCTGGTGCAGGGAGCGGGAACGGCCATGCGGATGAAGGCGGCGCGCTTTTCCGAAGAAATCCTGAAAAGCCCGCAGTTGCAACAAGAGGTTAACCGCTATACGGGTGCATTGATGGCCCAGATCACCCAAACCGCCGCGTGCAACCGCTTCCACGTCGTAGAGGCGCGCCTTGCCCGTTGGCTGCTGATGACCCGGGACCGGGTACAGTCGGACGAATTCCGTCTTACGCACGAATTTCTGGGGCACATGCTGGGAGTGCGGCGGGTCGGCGTCACCAAGGCCGCGCGCGCGCTGCAAGGACGAAAGCTGATCATTTACAGCCGCGGCAAGATCAGGATCCTCGACCAAAGAGGC
>JBGPYQ010000075.1:0-14276 GCA_041493345.1 Gammaproteobacteria bacterium
AGGCTTGGGGTGAGGCTGTAATACAGGCCTAAGACCAACGATTTGTTATTTTTCACCAAGTTGGGGCTAGTTGTCGCCGATTCGTTGGACGCAAGATCCAAGCGGCTTTCGCCGTAGCTCACGCCCGGCTTGAACTTCCCGAACTTGTAGGTCGCCTGCGCATACCCGCCCTTTGACTTGCGCTTTGCCAGCGTACCGCCTACGAATGCGGCAGCGTCGAAACCGATCGCCGTCGTGCCGATGCCGTCGCCGGTGTAGGTGTAGAGCACGCCTTCGAAACCGCCGGCATTCATTTTAGCGCCGAGATCGAATGCCTGGCCCGAAACGCTCGAGCCTGTGGGCGCAGTATCGCCCGTGCGCGCCTTGACTTTCTGGTTCATGCCGCTCACCCACGCCTTGCCGCCGACGGATCCCGTCCATTCGAAGCTCGCCTTGGCCTGAAGACCGGGCTGCTGCTCGTGCCCCGTTAACGAGGCGCTGCTCGGATCGCCAGAGAACGGAAAAACGTCCATGCCCTGGAACACGCCGGCTGAATACTGGAAGCCGCCGAACTTCGGCGAGGAATAGCTGATCTGCGGAATCCAGTCGGCGTAGATATAGCCTACGCCGATGCGGCCGAGGGTGGTGTTGCCGCCGAGGAACGCGCCGCCCGAACCGACGCCGAGCAAGGTCATGTCAGAGAGGATCGCATCCGACCCGAACAGGCCTAAATCCCGCCCGACCTTGAACGTGCCCCAACCCTTGTCGCCGAAGGTGAGGAAGTTCTGCCGCAAGTCGATGGTGGAGGCGCCGATGCCGTGCTTGCCCGTGGCGGAGCTGGTAATCCCCGGGTAAAAGCCGAAGGTCACGCCGATGTCCAGGTCCGACTGGCGCGACTTGGCCCCGAAGACGAGCGCGCTCGGCAGCAAACCGGATTCGATCGCCTGCTCTTTCGAAACGTCGGGACTAGGTCTATTGCAAGCGAGGCCTCCGTTAACGGCGTTGGCGGCCGGCTTAGTGTCACAGGTATTCCAGGTGGCAAAGCCGTTCACGTTGCCCGAGAACGAAAGGTCCCAGGCGCCGGCCTTGAAACCGATCTCCGCGTGCGCGGCGCCGGCTCCCACGGCGAGAGCGGTTGCCACGACAAGCGAAATTTTCCTGCGCTTCATAACTTGCATCATTTGTGCCTCCTTTAGAGTCTATGGACGGGCAAACTGTGATTTGCCCGGAAACGAATGCAAACTCGTTAGAGCGGTAGTGTTGGTGCGAATGCCCTCCTTTCCCTCCACTCAAAAACTGGTCAGCGCACTGCCGGCGCGAAGGCGGTTTCGAGGATACCACTGCGGCGCCGATTTCATCCGCTTATCGCCTCCAGCGCCGAATCCAGGTCGGCGGCCACGCGCCAGGCGAAGCTACGCGCGGCGACGAAATGAGGAAAACTCGCATCAACGATACCCGCGCAAGCGAGCGCTTGCACATCGCCTGCCATATGCTCGCCCACCGGGCAGGACTTGACCAGCACGAGGCGCGCGGCGCCGATCTCTGCCGCGAGCCACGCGGCGAGGCTGTCCGATGTGAGCGCCCACGACGCCGGGATGTCGGGTGCCGCGAGCGCCATGCGCTCGGATGCCCAGATCGGGATAAGGTCGCGCCGCCAAGCGAGCTCAAACTCCTCCGGGGACTCGGCCACAACGAAGCCAGGCGCGAAGGCGGCGAGCATGACGGCGGACATGTGCTTCGCGAGGAGCGCCATGTGATGCGCCGCGTGCTCGCCGAAAGCGTGGCGGCGTTGCGCCAGACGGACGGCGTCGGCGAAATCACCGCCGGCGGGCGCCATCGCCAGCGCGAAGACAAGCGCGACTCGGCGGGTCAACCCCATTCGTCCTCCTTCGTCCTACAAGTGATCTGGGCGATGCCCAATGCTAGCACGCATGGCTGCCCGCGTTCGCGCCAAGCGCGTCCAGGCGCGCGCGTCTCCATTGCGCTGCTCGTATTTTGGGCGATCGGCTGCTTCGGGGCCCCATTTCCGCAACCCATCGGCTAGGGCCGCGGCGTTCACGCATTCTTCGGCGCCCGGGAAGAGGCGAGCCGCGCGAGTAAGCCTTCTCGATGCTCCGCGAATTGTTGCGATTCCGGAGTACAAACGCTGGGCGCTCTACGAGTCTGCGCACCCGCGCAACGCCCACCACGCTTATCTCGCGCAAGAGCGGCGCGAGCTTGCAAAGCCTCTGGAAAACCCCTGATGGGGGCAGGGTTTGTGAGTTATCCTGGTGCCGGAAAACAGCCGGGCCGGCGAGAAGGGGATCCTCCGCCCGTTTTCAGACGTTCCCGAGGCTGACGCGTGGCATAATTCGCCGGGGAGGGCGGAATGACAAATACAAACGACGCCAACCTCCGCTAGTCGCCAAGCAAAGGGGCACGTCATGCTGCAGCCGGTCGGCACTCACGCTCGTTTTATCGACTCCGTCATTCGGGGTGCATCCTGCGACGAAGGCAAGAGCGCGCCGGAGCACGTGAAGCGCTCCTGGCTGCGCTGTCTCGACGAATACGGCCTGGATCCGAACTCGAATGCGGAACCCGTGGTGGTGCCGCGCCAGGAGCTCCTGGTGCGCAAGGAGCAGAACCTCGAGCTCCTTTCTTTCGCCGACGCCGAGATGGCGCACCTCTACCGACAGCTCGCCGGCTCGGGTTACTCGATCATTCTTACCGATCGCGACGGCATCTTGCTTTCCTACTGCGGCGATCCGAGCTTCAAGGGCGCGGCGTCGCGCACCGGGCTCGTGCCGGGCGCCGTGTGGAGCGAGCGGCACGGCGGCACCAACGGAATGGGGACGTGCCTGCTCGAGCGTGGGCCTCTGATCATCCACCGGGATCAGCACTTCCTCGCCCGCAACACCGGGCTCACGTGTTGCGCGGCGCCCGTTTTCGATCACCGCGGCGAGCTCATCGCGGTGCTGGACGCCTCCGGCGAGTCGGATCGCGCGCAGCAGCACACCCTGGTGTTGGTGAACATGTCGGCGCAGATGATCGAAAATCGTCTGTTCCTGCACCGCTTCCGCAACGCCTTCGTGGTGCGCTTCCACAGCCGGCCGGAGCTCGTGGGAACGTGGAGCGAAGGGATCATCGCGCTCGATCTTTCCGGCGCCATCACCGCGGTGGACCGCAATGCGCTGTTTCAGCTCGGCTGCAAGAAAGCGGACGATCTGATCAACGCCCCGCTCGAGCGGGTGTTCAACATTTCTCTCCCGGCCCTGGTCGAGCGCAGTCACAAGAAAGCGTTCCACGCGTTGCCGATCTACGAGGCGCGCCACCGCGGCCGCTTTTTCGCGGTAGCGCAAGAACCCGAGTCCAAGCAGCGGGGAACAGGCGCAACGCGCATTGCGCCGCGCGACAGCCCGTCGATTTCAACCGCGCGCCGCAGCGCCCTCGATGAGCTGGATCTCGGCGACCCGCTGATGGCGCGCAACATCAGGGCGGCGAAGCGCGTCGCGTCGCGCGATATCCCGATCCTCCTGATCGGAGAGACGGGGACGGGCAAGGAGCTGTTCGCGCGCGCGTTGCACGCCGCGAGCGAGGACGCCGACCAGCCTTTCGTCGCGGTCAACTGCGCTTCCATTCCCGAGACGCTGATCGAGAGCGAGCTGTTCGGACACCTGCACGGTGGGATCACCGCCGCGACCGCCGAGGGCGAGCGTGGAAAGATCGTCCAGGCTCACGGCGGCACGCTGTTCTTGGACGAGATCGGTGACCTGCCCTATGCGCTCCAGGGCCGGCTGCTTCACGTGCTGGAGGAGCGCGAAGTGATCGCGCTCGGCAGCCAAACGCCGATCAGGGTCGACATCCGCTTGGTGTGCGCGACGCGCTGCAATCTGCAGGACAAAGTCCGGCGCGGCGAGTTTCGCGAGGGCCTTTTCTATCGGTTGCAGGGCCTCGTGATAACGCTGCCGCGGTTCCATGAACGTGAGGACAAGCGCGCGTTGCTCCGGCACGTGTTCGCGCAGGAGGCGGCCGACGCCCCTTCGGTTTCGCTCAGCGAGGACCTGATCGACGCGCTTTGCGCGCGTCAATGGCCGGGGAACATACGGCAGCTGCGCAACGCGCTGCGCGCCATGATCGCGCGGCGTTCGGGCGACAAGCTCGAGGCGGCCGACCTGCCCTGCGACTACGGTCTCGGCCCGCGGCCTGCCGAACCCGCGGCCCCGGCGCCGAAGAAGGATTCGCTCAACGCGCTCGGAAGGGCGGAGCGCGACGCGTTGCTCCGGGAGCTGGAACTCGAGCGCGGGAACCTCAGTCACGTCGCACGCAAGCTCGGCGTCAGCCGCAACACCCTCTATCGAAAGATGCATCGGCTGGGCATCGAGTGGCCGATCAAGAAGCCGCTGCATTGATACGATGGCGATCCGCGGTGCATGAAACGCCGCGCCCGATTCTCATAGAATTGAAGGGAGTGATATATGGATGTTCGCGCAGCGGTCGCTCATAAAGCAGGCGCAGCTTTAACCATCGAAACCGTGCAGTTGCAGGGGCCGAAGGCCGGCGAAGTGCTGGTCGAGATCAAGGCGACCGGCATCTGCCATACCGACGAATTCACGCGCTCGGGCTCCGACCCCGAGGGCTTGTTCCCGGCGATTCTCGGCCACGAGGGCGCAGGCGTGGTGGTCGAGGTGGGGCCGGGGGTCACCAGCGTGAAAAAAGGCGATCACGTCATTCCGCTCTACACCCCCGAATGCCGGCAGTGCGAATACTGCCTGAGCGGCAAGACCAATCTGTGCCAGGCGATACGCGTCACGCAAGGGCAAGGCGTGATGCCCGATGGCAGCAGCCGCTTCTCCCTCGGGGGCAAGAAACTCTTCCACTACATGGGCACTTCGACTTTTGCCAACTACACCGTGGTGCCCGAAATCGCGCTCGCGAAGATCCGCGAGGATGCGCCGTTCGACAAGGTGTGCTACATCGGCTGCGGCGTGACCACCGGCATCGGCGCGGTGATCAACACCGCCAGGGTCGAGCCGGGCGCGAACGTCGTGGTATTCGGTCTCGGGGGCATCGGGCTCAACGTGGTCCAGGGCGCGCGCATGGCCGGCGCCAACATGATCGTCGGCGTGGATACCAATCCGGCGCGCAAGGCGCTCGCCGAGAAGTTCGGCATGACGCATTTCGTCAATCCAAAGGAAGCCGGTACTGAGCTGGTCGCGCACCTGGTGAACCTGACCAGGGGCGGCGCCGATTACAGCTTCGAGTGCATCGGCAACGTCGATGTGATGCGCCAGGCGCTCGAGTGCTGCCACAAGGGCTGGGGCGTGTCGGTGATCATCGGCGTGGCGGGCGCGGGCCAGGAGATCAAGACGCGCCCGTTCCAGCTCGTCACGGGCCGCGTATGGAAAGGCACCGCGTTCGGCGGCGCCAAGGGCCGGCGCGACGTGCCGAGGATCGTCGACTGGTACATGGAGGGCAAGATCAACATCGACGACCTGATCACGCACAAGTTGAAGCTCGCCGACATCAACCAGGGCTTCGAGCTGATGCACGAGGGCAAATCCATACGCTCGGTCGTGGTCTACTGACGCCGGGGCGGCCCGGTATCGCGCTGCTCGAACATGGGGCGCCCGCTCAGGCATCACTATAGCGTTGCATCGGCACAGGATACCGACGACGGGCGGATTGAATTTCCCATCACTGAGGATTCGAACTGGTGGAATCCATCATCGCTTGCAAAATCTGTGGCCTGATGCAGCGTATCGAGGCGCTGCAACCGGGCACTGCGGCCGAGTGTTTGCGCTGCGGGTCTGTCATCGGCAAGCATCCAGTCGACAGCCTTGGACGCACGGCAGCGTTCTCACTGGCTGCGCTGATTTTGTTTGTGCCGGCCAACATCTATCCGATTTTGCGTATGGATTTCTACGGGGCGTATTCAGAAAGCACCGTTTGGGACGGGTGCGTGAAACTGTATCAGGACGGCCAGTGGCCGATAGCGACGATTGTCTTTCTCGCCAGTATTCTGATCCCGCTCCTCAAGCTGCTTGGGCTTTTCTTTCTGGTCGTTGTGACGAAATTTAAATCCACATTCTGGCGACAGGAGCGCACCTGGATTTATAAGATCATCACCGTGATCGGTCCGTGGGCGATGCTCGACGTGTTCCTCCTGGCAATACTTGTGGCCCTGGTAAAGTTGGGAGAGATTGCCACGGTGCTGCCGGGCCGTGGGCTCATCGCGTTCACCGCCATGGTGGTGTTGACCATTCTGGCTTCGGCCAGTTTTGACCCGACCTCGATCTGGGATAAAACGGAGCAAAGACCATGACCGATTCGCAGAAGAATTCCGAGGCCGTCGACAAACTGCCCCGGGCGAAGGTGAAGCAACACCGGTGGAGCTTTCCGGTCATGTGGGTTGTCCCCGTGGTTGCTGCACTGGTGGCAGGTTATCTCGTCTATGACCAGGTCCGGGAGTTCGGTCCGAAGATAACAATCCAATTCAAGGATGGCAGCGGCCTCAAGGCCGGTCGAACGCTGATCCAATATAACGGTGTGCGGATCGGCGAGGTGAAGGTGGTGAAGTTGAGCGACGATCTGCGCGACGTGGTGGTCGAGGCGCGCCTGCTACGCTCGGCCGCGTCGATTGCCAGGGAAGGATCGGAATTCTGGATCGTGCGTCTCGGAACGGAACTTCAAGACATCTCCAACCTGGGAACGGTCATTACCGGTGCGTACATTCAAGTGTTGCCAGGAACTGGCGAGCCCAAATCAGATTTTGTCGGCATGGAAGGCTCGCAGGCGGCGTTGGAGCCCGACGGACTGGAGATCGTTCTGCACACCAATCACCTCGGATCCTTGAAACCCAGTTCGCCGGTTTACTATCGAGGCATCGAGGTGGGTGCAGTACGGGTTTGCCAACTCAGCGCCAATGCGACCGTGGCGGAAATCCACGTGCTGATCAAACCGCGGTATGTGAAACTGGTGCGCAGCAGCTCGAAGTTTTGGAATGCAAGCGGAGCGGACGTGAAGTTTGGTTTGTTTAGCGGCCTGCAAATTAATGTGGAGTCGCTGAAGTCGTTGGTGGCGGGGGGGATTGCCTTCGCCACTCCGAGCGAACCGCAAGCGAGGCAAGCAAAGAACGGGGCGGTATTCCCCCTCTACGAGGAGCCGGCGAAGGATTGGCTGGAATGGGCACCGCGGATTCAAATTCCACCGGAGGAGAATTCGCACCAACACGGGGGCAAAATAAAGGATCGGAGTAAATAGAAATCTGCAGTGGAAGAAAGTCCGATCGGTATGATTTTTACATCCCCGTCGCCACCTGCAACCGTTTTCTCATCGTGCAAGAGCGCCTTGCTCGCTGGCTGCTGATGACCCGGAACCCGGTACAGTCAAACGACTTCCCTCTGACGCAGGAATTTCCTTCGCACATGCCGGGAGTGCAGCGAGTGGGCGTGACCAAGCACGACATCGGTTCTCGCCCGAACAGTATTCATTTCACATCTTCTAGCAGCGTTGCAAACCACGTCCTGATGTGTCGCCGGGTTTCAAGTGGTGTCAAAGGGGTTTGCGTCCGCCGATCACTCTGAGCAAGACGACCACGATGGCGATCACCAGAAGAATGTGGATGAATCCGCCCATGGTGGTGGAGGTGACAAGCCCCAGGAGCCAGAGGATGAGGAGAACAACAGCAATGGTATAGAGCATGGCAATTATCCTTTCGTGCCGGGTTTTCAATGCAAACAGTCTCGCTATCTGCTACGCGCTAGTGGATCGTCATGAGCACCTCAGACCGTTACCCCACTATCCCCGTCACGGCCAGGACACTCTGTGCGTTCGCGTACAGACGGCAAAAGATGTTGTTCGTAGAGTGGCGCAGACTGGTAGTGCCGCTATGTGGCCTGCAAACGTATCGTGTAATCGCGCGGCCGGGTAACCATCCGTTGAAATTTTCGACGTCCGGTCTGGGTCTTCTCCTTCCCGTTGCCTCCTCGAGCACCTGGGCGGTGGGCGCCGCAGGTGACGCAACGCAGTCCGCCACGGGGTCCCGAGGCCTGGCCGGTGCACGCCAGCCTGCCGCTGACCTACCACCACCCGGTTCCCGACGTTGCCTGAGCGTGGCGAGCGCCTCCGCGCTTGACTTGCTGCGCCTGTCGAGCGCATGATTTTCCGCAACGCCCGTTGGAAGCGCCCGGGGAGTGCCGATCCGGCCGCCGAACGCGCGCCGGCAACCCGGATCGAGCGCAACCGGGCGCACGCACCACCAATAAGGCATCACTGCAGCGTTGCATCGACGCGCCGACGACGGGCGGATTGAATTTCCTATCCCTTATCACTCAGGAGGAGTCATGAAGCAACTCATTGCACCCAAGCGGAAACGAACCAGCATCGCATTCGCGCTGCTCCTTGCCGGCCTCGCCTCCGCCCCGTTGGCGGCGTGGGCCCAGAAATCCAATCCGGTCTGCCCCACAGAAACGGCGTTCTACAACCCCGGACACGCCGAAGACGTCATCGTGCCGAAGGGCTACAAGGTCGAGGTATTCGCCAGAGACCTCAACTTCCCCACAGACGTCGCCTTCGTTGGCGACAAGCACAGCTTCAAGGTGGTGGTGCTGGAGTCAGGCACCGGACTGCCGAGCGCGTGCAATAACAACGAGCTCGTGCCCGGCGTTCCCCGATTCTCGGCAAACAATCCGTTCACGCCCGACGTGCTCATCTTCGACCAGAACGGCAGCAAGCTTGCCGGCCCGCTAGGCAAGCCGACGTCCGGCGGCGGAGGCTTTCAGGCCGACGGTCCCGCTATCGGGCTCTCGTTCGAGCACGACCTTGCGGGCGGGAGGTTGTTCGCGACCGATTCCAATCAGGGCGCGCGCGGTGCGCTCGGCAGGGGCAACAACACGTCCAGGATAGTGACCGTAAACCTGAATACCGGAACGGTCACCCCGGTGATCATCGGTCTGCCCACCGGCGACCATCCCACCGAGCAGATCCTCGTCAAGGACGGCTGGCTCTACTGGTCGCAAGGCTCCGCAACCAACTCCGGCGTCACCGGCCACGATAACGGCAACGGCGGCAATCAGCACGAAATCGCGTGCCAGCAGATCACGCTCAGCCAGAACGTCTGGGAATCGGGCGTCAGCCCAGATCACCCAGTAAACCACGTGACCAGCGGCTACTCCAACCATGGCGTGGCCCGACCTGGCGCGGTCGTGAAGGCGTTCGAAGACGCGACGAGCACGGGCATGTGCACGGGCGCGGTCCTGCGTGCCAGAATTTCGAATCCGCAGAACAGCATCGAGCCCGTGGCGTGGGGATTCCGCAACCCGTACGGCATCCGCTTCTCTCCAGCCGACCATCCGCTGAAGGGCCAGTTGATGATCTCGGAGAACGGAGAGGACGAACGCGGCGCCCGCCCGACCAATAATTCGCCCGACCGGCTGGCGATCGTTCGCCAGAATCCGAACGGCACGCCGGAATGGCACGGTTGGCCGGACCGCTTCGGCTTCCTCGACTCCACCCAGTCGGTATTCAATCCGCGCACGGGAGGCGATGCGTCAGGTACGTCGAAGGAAGGCTTGATAAAGGACAAACCGGTTCGCCCGGTGCTCGCCTTTTTCCCGCAGCAGCCGGTGGCGCCTCTGGCGCTCGAGCCGGCGGACGTGGCGGCAGTGGGCCTCGATTTCGTGCCCAAGTCCTTCGTGGGCGGCGTGGTGAAGAAGAATGCAGTGCTGGTGTCGCGCGAAGGCGATTTCGGCTTCTCGCCAGAAAACGGCGAGCCCTCGGCGGGTCATGACGTCGAGCTCGTCAACTTCACCGGCCAGAGCCCGAGCGAACTGCAGCTCTCCCGTTTCGCTTTCAACTGCAGACCGAGCGACCAGCGCCACGACCCGGACGGTACGCCGAAATGCGCGGGCGAAAGCGACCAGGCCTTCACCAGCCAGGTCCGCGGCATCAATCGCCCGACCACCATCCGCTTCGGGCCGGACGGCGCGGCGTACCTGGTGGATTACGGCGCGGTGCGCGATCCGGGCGGCGCCGATCCGAGGTCGCGGTTCGTCAATGCGGCGGACGCGCCGCTCGTGCAGATTCCGGGCACCGGCACGATCTGGAGGATCAGCCGCATCGATGATCGCCGCGGCGACGATGATGACGGTGATTGATTAGCAGAACGCAGCAATCGCAAAATGCCCGCAACGCAAGTTGCGGGCATTTTTTTATCCCGATGCTGCTCAGGCTCGGTGACGCCGATGCGGACGAGAATTGCAGCATGGTCAACGATGCGGCAGCGGCTTATCGCGGCGTCATCTATGATCCTGTTCCCGTCATCGCCTGAGCGCAGGGCGGCGCGCCCCGCGCTTGACCTGGCGTGCCCAGAGACTGCATGATTTGCCGTAACGCCCCTCGCGGGGCGCCCGGAACGTGCGCATCGGACGGTCGAACGCGCGCTGGCAACTCCGATCGAGCGCGACCGGGCGCATGGGGCGCCCGCTCAGGCATCACTGCAGCGTTGCATCGGCGCAGGACGCCGGCGACGGGCAGGATCAGGGAGGATTGATTTTCCTATCGCTGGAGGAGACAAGATGAGCGCAGTTAAAATCGTGGCAATCGTACTGATCGCGGCCGGCATCCTGGCGCTGGTATATGGCAAGTTCAGCTTCACTAGTACCCACGACACCAAGCTGGGTCCGATCGCGATGTCGGTTGACGAGAAACAGACCGTCGACCTCCCGGTATGGGTTGGCGTGGGGGCGATCGTGATTGGCGGGCTCCTGCTTTTTGCGGGCAAGAAGGGCTAGCGCCTGCGGCAGAGGAGAAAAAATGAAGATTCGAACATTCGTTTTTTCGGTCCGGGCGCTTGCGCTTGGCGTACTGCTCGCGGTTTCGCCGTTCTCATTTGCGGCCGAAACCTCGGGCCCCACGGCAAAGGACATTTCCAGGAAAGCCGACGAGACCGGACAGGCGATCAGGAATTACACGGTGGCGCAGCGGGACGAGGCCATCAAGAACGCAAAGGCCGCGCTCGATGATCTGGACAGGCGCATCGGCCGCGTGGAAAGGAAACTGGACAGCGAATGGGAACGGATGGACCAGGCCGCCCGCAAGAAGGCCCGGGCGACGTTGAACGCGCTGCGCAGGGAACGCAACGAGGCCGCCGAATGGTACGGCGGACTCAAGCACAGCTCCGCGGAATCATGGGAGCAGGTCAAGGCCGGCTTCGTGAAAAGCTACGAGGTACTGAAGGAATCCTTCGCCAGAGCAAGGAAGGAGTTCTAGCCCGCGTCGGGTGAAAACACCCATGCCCGCTCCCAGGGCCGAACCACGCTTACCGGCCATCATCGCGCTGCTTGCCGTGGGCGGTATTTATACCGCGCTGCCGTCTTTCCTTACCCTAGGCCCGCGTTGGTTGCTTCTCGCGGTGGTGGGATTTCTGCTGATACCGACGGTCATCTCTCACCGTACGGGACATCACGATCTCAACCGCGTTCTGGGTTACGTGGTCAGCGCGGTCATCACGCTTGCCCTGGTTCTGTCGCTGATACTCCTGATCAAAGCGCTGCCAACGCGGGCGGAAGCCGCGCCTGAACTGCTTCGGTCCGCCGGAGCGCTCTGGCTCACGAATATTCTCGTATTCGCCCTCTGGTACTGGAGGCTCGACGGAGGCGGTCCGCTGCAACGCGACCGCCGGGGGACGCACACGGAAGGCGCCTTCCTGTTTCCTCAAATGACGCAGTATTCAAAAACGGCGGCCGAAAATAACTGGTCGCCAAGGTTTGTCGACTATCTGTTCATAGCCTTCAACACGAGCACCGCGTTTTCCCCGTCGGATACGCCGGTACTTTCACGATGGGCGAAAGTACTTACGATGCTGCAGTCGGCGATTTCATTGATCATCGTCGCGCTGCTGGCGTCGCGCGCAATCGGGATCCTGTAACCGTACCCGGTTCAAAACCGGGATAAGGGGTCGGATTGGGGAGTAATCGGCATATACTCCTCTTTCCGGCGTCAAACCGACAAGGCCGCGGCGACCGGGTCATGGCCGGATGCGCTTACTCTCAGGAGAACTCGAATGCCCAAAGGCGTACAACGAAGCAATCGTGAACAGAAGAAACCCAAGCAACCCAAAAAGCTCGTCGCCCCGGCGGCGCGCTTTATCCCGGCGCCGGCGAGAACGGTTGTTCCCATGCCCGTAAAGAAAATATAGCGGGCGATCCATACCGTACCGAATTGACAGTCACCGGTTGACCGGGCAGCACCATGGAGCTTAACTCTGCAGCGTTGCATCGGCACAGGACACCGACGACGGGCAGATTGAATTTTCTGTTCATAGGCGAGCCGGCGTACCCCTGGATCTTCGCCTGCAAGCATAAAGGCGATGGGAAACGCCGCCCTCGCCCCACGCAAGCCGGGGCATGCCTGACTGAATAGGGCCTGGACAAGTCGCAGGATGACAAATCCTGCGCGATGACCCCGTTCAAGCAAGCGCAGGCGCGTGGCAGTGCGGCCGCAAGCTCGCGCGCCATGCCACCCTGAACTACGACGGACCTGACCCTGCCCGAAAGCCATTCAGCCGCCCTGACTGGATGGGCGACATGCTGTCAAGCGGTACATGAGGCCTCTGTCGCGACATGGCGCTGGCGCGGCAGGCGGCGCTTGCGTTACAATTTCGCCCCTCCCCGAGGAGCGTTGCGACGGGCCGTTCCGGCGGCCGCCAGGCTCGGGGTGTCAACCGCCGGAGCCGCGAGGCTCCGGGCGTTGCAGGGCAACGGCGCTCACGAACTTTTTTCTGACATAGAAAGGAGAGCGTGATGAGCGCCGTACCGCAAGTCGGGGGTTTCACGGATTACCGCGTCGCCGATCTTGAGCTCGCTGGATGGGGGCGCAAGGAAATCGCCATCGCCGAGACGGAGATGCCCGGTCTGATGGCAATCCGCGAAGAATTCGCGGCGATCCAGCCGCTGCGTGGCACGCGCATCGCGGGATCGCTGCATATGACCATCCAGACCGCGGTGCTGATCGACACGCTGAAGGCGCTCGGCGCCGACGTACGCTGGGCTTCGTGCAATATCTACTCGACGCAGGATCACGCCGCAGCGGCAATCGCCGCGGGCGGCACCCCTGTGTTCGCGTACAAGGGCGAGTCGCTCGAGGAGTACTGGGAATACACGCACAAGATCTTCGAATGGCCCGATAACAAGTTCGCCAATATGATCCTCGACGACGGCGGCGATGCGACGCTGCTGCTGCATCTGGGCACCCGCGCCGAATCGGAACCTGCGGTCATCGCCCGTCCGGCGAGCGAAGAGGAGACCGCGCTGTTCGCCGCAATCAGGAAGCGACTCGCCGCGCAGCCCGGCTGGTACTCCAAGCGCATCGCGCAGATAAAGGGGGTCACCGAGGAGACCACTACCGGCGTCAAGCGGCTCTACCGGATGGCGAAGGACGGCAAGTTGAAATTCCCCGCGATCAATGTCAACGACTCGGTGACCAAGTCGAAGTTCGACAACCTTTACGGCTGCCGCGAGTCGCTGGTGGACGGCATCAAGCGCGCCACCGACGTCATGGTCGCGGGCAAGGTCGCGGTGGTGTGCGGCTACGGCGACGTCGGCAAGGGCAGCGCCCAGGCGCTGCGCGCGCTCTCGGCGCAGGTGTGGGTGACCGAGATCGACCCGATCTGCGCGCTGCAGGCGTCGATGGAAGGCTATCGCGTCGTCACCATGGACTACGCCTGCGACAAGGCGGACATTTTCGTTTCCGCCACCGGCAACTTCCATGTGATCACGCACGAGCACATGCAGAAGATGAAAAACCAGGCGATCGTCTGCAACATCGGCCATTTCGACAACGAGATAGACGTCGCGGCGCTCAAGAGCTGCAAGTGGGAGAACATCAAGCCGCAGGTCGACCACGTCATTTTCCCCGACGGAAAACGCATCATCCTGCTCGCCGAAGGGCGCCTCGTAAATCTCGGCTGCGGCACCGGCCATCCGAGCTTCGTGATGAGCTCGTCCTTTGCCAATCAGACCCTCGCGCAGATCGAACTCTGGACAGAATTCCAGAAGAGCTCGAACCGATACCCGATCGGCGTATACGTGCTGCCGAAGCACCTCGACGAAAAGGTTGCGCGGTTGCAGCTGAAGAAGCTCGGCGCCATGCTCACCGAGCTCACCGATGCCCAGGCGCGCTATATCGGCGTCTCCAGGGCAGGTCCGTACAAGTCGGACCAGTACCGGTACTGACCGGGCCGACACCACTCGATCGAAGTAGCGCGCGCCGCAGCGGCGGGGTTATCCTACGCGGGCAGGCGCGGAGGCAGGGTCCTCGCC
>JBGPYQ010000200.1:0-6686 GCA_041493345.1 Gammaproteobacteria bacterium
CGGGTCCTCGAGCGACAGGTAGAAGCGCGAGGATCCGGGATCGCCCTGGCGGCCGGAGCGTCCGCGCAGCTGGTTGTCGATCCGGCGCGACTCGTGGCGCTCGGTGCCGATGATGTGCAGCCCGCCGGCGGCAATGACCTCGTCGTGCAGGGCCTGCCACTGATTGCGCAGCTCGTCGACGCGGCGACTTTTCTCGGCCGAATCGAGATTTTCCGTTTCTCGGACCATATCGACCTGCTTCTCCACGTTTCCGCCCAGCACGATGTCGGTGCCGCGGCCGGCCATGTTGGTCGCGATGGTTATGACCTTCGGGCGCCCGGCCTGCGCGACAATCTCGGCCTCACGCGCATGCTGCTTCGCGTTCAGCACCTGGTGCGGCAATCCTTCCTTTTGCAGCATGTGGGAGAGCAGCTCCGAATTCTCGATCGAGGTGGTGCCCACCAGCACCGGCTGGCCGCGTTCGTGGCAGCTGCGGATGTCCCCGATGATCGCCTTGTTCTTTTCCGCCGCGGTGCGGAAGACCTGGTCGTGCCGGTCGGCGCGCACCATGGGCATGTGGGTCGGGATGACGACCACTTCCAGGCCGTAAATTTCCTGGAATTCGTAGGCCTCGGTGTCGGCGGTGCCCGTCATGCCGGCGAGCTTGCGGTACATGCGGAAGTAGTTCTGGAAAGTGATCGAGGCAAGGGTCTGGTTCTCGCTCTGGATCGACACGTTTTCCTTGGCCTCGATCGCCTGGTGCAGGCCGTCCGACCAGCGGCGCCCCGGCATGAGGCGGCCGGTAAATTCGTCGACGATCACCACCTCGCCGTCCTGGGCCACATAGTGGCGGTCCCGAAAGTACAGGTGGTGCGCCCTGAGCGCAGCGTTAAGGTGGTGCATCAGGTTGACGTAGGCAGGCTCATACAGGCTGCGCCCTTCGGGCAGGAGTCCCGCGTGCGCAAGCAGCTTCTCCGCGTGCTCGTGTCCTTCCTCGGAGAGCAGCACCGTGTGGTTTTTCTCGTCTACGTGAAAATCGCCCGGGGCGTCCTCCTTTTCCTGGCGCTTGAGCAACGGCGCGACCTCATTCATCCGCTGGTAGATCTCCGTGCGGTCCTCCGCCTGGCCTGAAATGATGAGCGGCGTGCGCGCCTCGTCGATCAGGATCGAGTCCACCTCGTCGACTATGGCGTATTTCATTCCGCGCTGGAAGCGATCGCCGACCTGCATCGCCATGTTGTCGCGCAGGTAGTCGAATCCGAACTCGTTGTTGGTGCCGTAAGTGATGTCGGCGGCGTAGGCTGATTGCTTGTCCGCGTGCGGCATCTGCGTCAGGATCACTCCCACCGCGAGACCCAGGAACTTGTATACCTTTCCCATCCACTCGGCGTCGCGGCTGGCCAGATAATCGTTGACCGTTACGATGCTGACGCCGCGTCCGGTGAGCGCGTTCAGGTAAGCCGGGAGCGTCGCCACCAGCGTCTTGCCCTCGCCGGTGCGCATCTCGGCGATCTTTCCGTCGTGCAGCACCATGCCGCCGACCAACTGCATATCGAAATGGCGCATGTTGAGCACGCGCTTCGCCGCTTCGCGGACTACCGCGAAGGCCTCCGGAAGAAGCTCGGCCAGCGACGACTTCTCCGCGGCATCCCGCTGTTCTTCAGGCACGACCTCGACACGCTTCGCCAGGCGCTCCTTCAATTCGGGTGTTTTGGCCGCGAGCGCGCTGTCGGACAGCGCCGAAATCGATGGTTCGAGAGCATTGATCGCCCGTATCGATATTGCGTAGTGCTTGAGAAGCCGGTCATTGCGACTGCCGAATACGGCTCTCAGGGCACGGGAAATCATCGGAAAGGGGATGCGGTGGCGTGCAAATGTTCAAATTTTAGCATGCCGGTCGCGGCTCTCCCCGGCTGTCCGGGAGAACCCGGACGTAATCCAGCGCGGATGACCGAATCCCGGCGTGCGGGGAACGCGACTAGCGAGCGGAAGCCCGAAGGAATCGGGTAGGGTTCTGCGCCATGCCTTTGTAGCGGACTTCAAAATGCAGGTGCGGGCCGGTGGCGCGGCCGGTTGAGCCGGTTTCGGCGATTTTTCTCCCTCGCTGCACCACGTCGCCTTGCTTGACGAACAGCTTGGAGCAATGCGCGTAACGCGTGGTAAAATCGTTGCCGTGGTCGATCTCGATCATGTAGCCGTATTCACGGTGAAGCGCGGCGTAGGTCACCACGCCGCCCGCAGCCGCAAAAGCCGGCGTGCCGACGTCGACGACAAAATCCGCGCCCTCATGCATGGCTTGCATGCCCGTGAAAGGGTCGATGCGCCAGCCAAAGCTGGACGCATTCCAGCCCCCCTCCACCGGGGGTATGGTCGGCATCAGCTTCTTCTTCACCGCGACATCGAACAGCTGCGATTCAAGGATTCCGAGGTAATCAGTGCGGTTCTCCATCTGCCTGGACAACTGGTCGAGCTGACGGTTGAACTCCGGCATCGAGAGCCCCTGCGGCGGGATGCTGGACACGGCGCCGCCACGGCCGGGCGGTTCATTGAAGCGGAAGTCCTGCGGCTTTAGCCCGGAGAGGGCTGTCAGGCGTTCGCCGAGCGCATCCAGACGCAGGAGTTGCGCCTGCATCTGGCCGAGCTTCACGGCCATTGCGTTCAGATTTTCGCGCAGGAAAGTCTCTGTCTTGCGGCTCTGATGCTCCTGCACCGAGACGAGCACCGAGTTGAGCAGCGGCAGCTTGAGTTCCGCGGAGTGAAGTACCGAGAGCAGAAACAGCGCCGAGGCCAGCCCGAACCCCAACAACGCCATGAACGAGGCTCCCGCCACCAGGTGAACCGTGGTCAGACTCAACGACCGGCCCTTGGCCAGCCGGCTTGAAATCAGAATAATATGCACATCGTCCCTATGTAGCGGCCAGACCTCATGCACCCGAAAAACTTAGGCGCTTTGTTCAGTCAACCTGAAGGCATCCCAGCATTGATGCCCCAGGCCAAGCGACTGCTCGAACTGCGTATGACCCTGGCGGAACTGCTACCAGAATCCATTGCGCGATCCTGTACGATCGCCAATTACAGGCAGGGAAAAGTTGTTGTTTTCGCCGAAAACGGCGCGGTCGCTGCCAAGCTGAAACTCCTGCGCCCGGCCTTATGCGACCATTTTTCCAACCGGGGGATTGAGGTTACCGCAATGGAGGTGGAGGTGCAACCCCCGGGGCAGACCCCGGAAGTACCTGAAAAGACAGCGACAATGAGTCCGCTCGCGGCCGAGAGTCTGTCCCGGCTTTGTGCCCAACTCCCTGATTCAGAACTGAAAAATTCAATCGCCCGGCTGGCGCGCCGGAAACGCAGCTAACCGCCGGTTAAACCAGAACAATTACACGTTCCAGGATCAAAAGACCGAATACCAGCAACGCGAAGACCAGGGAGTATTTGAAAACCTGGAAGGCAAAGCGCAGGTACTTCCGATCGCGTGTGAGAAAGAACAGGATCAACCCTGCCGCCGCGGCGAGCACCGCGAGGATCGCGGCAATGCGAAGGGCCAGCAAGACGCGTTACCGGGAAGCCCGGTCAGGCGGCGGGCAAGGCGAGTAGCCGCAAGAGCGCCGCCGGGGCGTCCTCCTCGCGCTCGAAAGTCACGAACTCCCAGGCGTCCCTGGATGCGAGCGTTTCCCGCAGCAGCCGGTTGTTCAGGGCATGCCCTGATTTGTGCGCGGAAAACGCCCCGATCAGCGAGTGTCCCACAAGGTAGAGGTCGCCGATCGCGTCGAGCAGCTTGTGCTTGACGAATTCGTCGCTGTAGCGCAGACCCTCGACGTTCAGCACCCGGTACTCATCCACGACGACGGCGTTTTCCATGCTTCCGCCCAGCGCAAGGCCCGAGTCGCGCAGCGCCTCCACCTCCTGCATGAAGCCAAACGTACGTGCGCGCGCCACTTCCTTGATGTATGACGTGTGGGCGAAGTCGACACACGCCAGCTGAGCCGTCTTCTCGAACGCCGGATGATCGAACTTGATCGAAAACTCGAGCTTGAAGCCCTCGAATGGGTCGAGGCGCGCCCATTTGTCTCCGTCTTTCACCTCGACCGTGCGCTTGATGCGGAAGAACCGCTTGAGCGCCGGCTGCTGCTCGATGCCGGCCGACTGGATCAGGAACACGAACGGCGCGGCGCTGCCGTCCATGATCGGCACCTCGGACCCGGTGAGGTCCACATAGGCGTTATCGATGCCGAGTCCCGCAAAAGCCGACATCAGGTGTTCGACGGTCGCAACCCTGACGCCCTGGGCCTCCAGCATGCTGCAGAGCCGCGTATCGATCACCTTGAGAGCATCGGCGGGAACGTCGACCGGGACCGGAAGATCGACGCGTCGGAACACAATGCCGGTGTTGGCCTGCGCCGGGCGCAGGGTCATCGCCACCTTTTCGCCGGTGTGCAGGCCGACACCGGTGGCGCGGATTGCGGATTTCAGCGTACGCTGCCTGAACATTCGGGGGTATTCTGCTATTGCGGCTTGATTTAAAAGAGAGATTTTACCACGGGCAGGAGCTCACCAGCCCGGAATTCCGGTGAGCCCCCGCTCGTGCCGCACAGGGCCGAAGCCCATCAGTGAAGTCGCCTTCGCTGATAAGCCGGCAGAAAGGCGACGGTGCGGATCAGCACCGGCGTGCTCTTGGCAGGCAGTCGAATCACTTCCTTTGCGAGGATCGGCCCGCGCAGGTATCGAGGCAGGCCCGGCCGTTTTGCTGTGCTCATGATTTCTTCTCCTTTTTGGTTGCCGTGGTTCAATCCGCCTGCTTGCGCAGGAATGCCGGAATGTCGTACTTGTCCATCCCGCTGTTTTGCAGTGCTTCGATCGTGGACGCGCGGTTCTTGCGAATCACGGCCGGCATCTCGTCGAGCACGCGATAATCGACGCTTTGGGCGGGCATGTTGTCCGTGCCGGTCCTCGAATGCACCACCAGTTGCGGCTTGTGCTGGCGCGCGGCCTGCGGCTGGCCGAGCCCCGTCGCCACCACCGTGACGCGCAGCTCATCTCCCATGTCTTCGTCGTAGACGGCGCCGAAAATGATGGTTGCGTCGTCCGCGGCGAAGCCGCGAATCGTGTTCATCACCTCCTTGGTCTCGCGCAGCTTCAGGCCGGACTTGTCGGCGGTGATGTTGACCACGACGCCGCGTGCGCCCGCAAGGTTTATCCCCTCGAGCAGCGGGCAGGCCACGGCCTGCTCGGCGGCGATGCGCGCGCGGTCAACGCCCGAGGCCCCGGCCGAGCCCATCATCGCCACGCCCTGCTCCGCCATCACCGTGCGCACGTCCTGGAAATCGACGTTGATCAGGCCGGGCACGTTGATGATTTCGGAGATGCCCGCGACGGCGTTCTTGAGCACGCTGTCGGCCGCGGAGAAGGCCTCCTCCATCGACACGTCGTCACCGAGCACCTCCTCGAGCTTCTCGTTGAGGATGACGATCACCGAATCGACGTGTTGCGACAGTTCCTCGATGCCGGTCTCCGCGGCCCTCATGCGCTTCGCGCCTTCGAAAGAGAACGGCTTGGTGACCACCGCGACGGTAAGAAGTCCCATCTCCTTCGCGATTTCGGCCACCACCGGCGCAGCGCCTGTGCCGGTGCCGCCGCCCATGCCGCCGGTGATGAAGGCCATGTGCGAGCCGCGCAGCGCGTCGGCGATCTCTTCGCGCGCCTCGAGGGCCGCAGCGCGGCCCACCTCGGGTTTGGCGCCCGCCCCGAGCCCGGTCGAACCGAGCTGCAGCTGCAGCTTCGCCAGGCCGCGCGACAGCGCCTGCGCGTCGGTGTTGGCGGCGATGAACTCGACGCCGGCCACGCCGTTTCGGATCATGTGGTCGACGGCATTGCCGCCGGCGCCTCCGATCCCGATGACCTTGATTACAGTTCCGCTACTAGGGTTTTCGACGATTTCAAACATTTCTGTCTCCTTCCGGGGTGAAAAAGAAAAACATGCACCTTACGATTGCCGCTAAAAATTCCGTTGAAACCATTCGCGCATCCTTCGCGGGTGAAGGAACAAGGGGGCACACCCCCTTGTAAATCCCCCATTCCGGTTACAGTCAGAAATTCCGCTGAAACCATTCGCGCATCCTTCCTAGAACGTGCTTGAACGATCCGCCCTGCCGCGCAATGAGCCCGCGCTGTGTCTGCACGACGCCTTCGAGTAACAGGCCCACCGCGGTCGCGTAGCGGGGGCTGCGGACCACATCCGACAGGCCGCCGGTGTAGCGGGGAATGCCGAGCCGCACGGGCATATGAAAAATCTCCTCCCCCAGCTCGACCATTCCCTGCATCACCGAGGAGCCGCCGGTGAGCACGACCCCCGAGGACAGCAGTTCCTGGTAGCCGGAATCGCGAAGCACCTGCTGAATCATGGAATAGAGCTCCTCGACGCGCGGCTCGATGACCTCCGCGAGCGTCTGGCGCGAAAGCTGCCGCGGCGGGCGATCGCCGACACCGGGCACTTCGATCGTCTGGCCGGCTTCGGCGAGCTGCCGGAGCGCGCACCCGTGGTGGATCTTCAGCTCCTCCGCCTCGGCGGTTGGAGTTCGCAGCGCCATGGCAACGTCGTTGGTGATCTGGTCGCCGGCTATCGGCACGACGGCCGTGTGCCGGATGGCGCCCTCGCGAAACACCGCGATATCGGTGGTGCCGCCGCCGATGTCGACTAGGCAAACGCCCAG
>JBGPYQ010000268.1:0-3590 GCA_041493345.1 Gammaproteobacteria bacterium
ATCCTGAAACCGAAAAGAAGCGCGCCATCATACGGGCGGCGATCGAGCGGGCGCGCGCAGGAAGAAGCGGATGAATCCTCAGAAGCGCACGCAAATCTTCGAGCGGCTGCGCTCGGCGAACCCGAACCCGGCCACGGAACTTCAATATCGAACGCCTTTCGAATTGCTCGTGGCGGTCGTGCTATCCGCGCAAGCCACCGACAAGAGCGTCAACTTCGCGACGCAGAAGCTCTACCGCAGAGCCGATACCCCGGAGAAAATTCTCGCGCTCGGCGCGGACGGATTAATCGACATCATCCGCACCGTCGGCCTGTACCGCTCCAAGGCCAAACACATCCTCGAGACCTGCCGCCTGCTCGTCGAGCGTCACGAAAGCAAGGTGCCGGAGTCGCGCGAAGCGCTGGAGGCGCTGCCTGGGGTCGGCAGGAAAACGGCGAACGTGATCCTCAACACCGCCTTCGGGCACCCGACCATCGCGGTGGACACGCATATCTTTCGCGTCGCCAACCGCACCGGCATCGCACCGGGCAAGGACGTGCGCGAAGTCGAGGACAGGCTGCTCAAGTTCGTTCCGGAGGAATTCCGCAAAGACGCCCACCACTGGCTCATCCTGCACGGGCGCTACGTGTGCAAGGCGAGGAATCCCGGGTGCCCGCGATGCGTCATACGGGACTTGTGCGAGTTCAGGAAAAAAACGAAAACGTGAAACTCAGCGGACTTTGCCGGGCAGGCACCGGTCCAGCCCCTGCGCCACGGCCGCGGCGATCCGGCGCTGCGCATCGGCCGAGCGCATTCTCGTTTCCTCGTCGCGATTGACGATCACTCCCGCCTCGAGCAGCACGGCGGGAGACCGCGCCGTCTTCAGGACGATCAGATTGTCGTAATAGTGCACGCCGTTCGTGCGATCGGCGAAGGGCTTCCACTCTCCCGGAACCGGATCGGCGTGGTAAAGGGACGGCGCGAAGCCGGCCCCGCGCAGCGCGGCGCCGATGGCCGAGGCGCAGGCGAGGCTGGGTCCGACCCATGGACTCTTGCGCGACACGAAAAGCGAAAAGCCGGCGTAGCGGTCGCTGAACAGGCGCGGCACACCCTCGTATTCCCAGGCCTCGAGAAAATGCGGCTGAACCGAATCGTGGTGCACCGAAAGGAAAAAATCGGCCGCTTCCGCGGCCGCGGTGCGGCGCGTGAGCCGGGTCATCCGGCCATCGGCCCCGATCAGCATTGAACGCAGTCCCCGTCCGTGCGCGGCGGATTCGATCTTCAGCGCGAGCTCGCGGTTGAATTCCAGCTCCACCCGCCCCCGCGCGCTCGTGGTGCCCGGCTCCTCGTCAAAATGGCCGACGTCGATCGCCACGGTCCGCGCCTGGACCACGGCGCAGGCCGCAAGCAAAATCAGAAACAGGACGCGCATGCCCGATTCTGCGGCAGCGGCGCGAATGCGGCAAGGACGCGCAATGGTTAAAATGGCGGCTTGTCCGGACGCAAAGGCCAGCCAGATGCGCTTCACGGGATCCGCCACTTACGTTTCGACCGACGACCTGACGCTCGCAGTCAACGCCGCGATCACGCTCGAGCGGCCGCTGCTCGTCAAGGGCGAGCCCGGCACGGGCAAGACCAAGCTCGCCGAGGAAGTCGCCGCCGCGCTCGGCCTGCCGCTTCTCGAATGGCACATCAAATCCACCACCAAGGCGCAGCAGGGCCTGTACGAATACGACGCCGTGTCGCGCCTGCGCGATTCGCAGCTCGGCGACCCGCGCGTGCACGACATCGGCAATTACATCGTCAAGGGAATGCTGTGGCAGGCGTTCACCGCCGAGACGCCGGTGGTGCTGCTCATAGACGAGATCGACAAGGCCGATATCGAATTCCCCAACGATCTGCTGCGCGAGCTCGACCGCATGGAGTTCTTCGTCTACGAGACGCGCGAGCTCGTCAAGGCGAAGCGCCGTCCCGTCGTGTTCATCACCTCGAACAACGAGAAAGAGCTGCCCGACGCCTTCCTGCGGCGCTGCTTCTTCCACTACATCCGCTTTCCCGACAAGGAGACGATGGAGAAGATCGTCGACGTGCACTTTCCCGGCCTGAAAAAGTCCCTGCTGCGCGATGCGCTCGAGATGTTCTTCGAGGTGCGCGAGGTGCCGGGCCTGAAAAAAAAGCCCTCGACCTCGGAGCTGCTCGACTGGCTGAAGCTCCTGCTGGCCGAGGACATACCGCCCGAGGCGCTGCGAAGCAGGGACCGCAAGACCCTAATCCCGCCGCTGCACGGCGCGCTCCTGAAGAACGAACAAGACGTTCACCTGTTTGAACGCCTCATATTCATGTCGCGGAATGCGCGCTAAGGCTCGATCATGATTCCGAACACTGACTTAGGGGATATACAAGGGGGCATCGCCCCCTTGTTCGACTGGGCAGACGTGCACCTGTTCGAGCGCCTGATCTTCATGTCGCGGCAGAGAAGCTAGCCCGTGCTCTCCGGCTTCTTCACCAGGCTCAAGGACTACAAGGTCCCGGTATCGATCAAAGAGTGGCTGACGTTTCTCGAGGCGATGCAGAAAGGCGTGATCTCGCCTTCCATCGACGAGTTCTACTATCTGTCGCGCACCACGCTGGTCAAGGACGAATCGAATTTCGACAAGTTCGACCGCGCCTTCGCCGAGTTCTTCAAGGGCATCGAATCGATTGCGGGAGTGGAATTCGACGTGCCGCTCGAATGGCTGCTGAAACAAGCCGAGCTGAACCTCTCCGAGGAGGAAAAGGCGATGATCGAGGCCCTCGGCGGCTGGGACAAGCTGATGGAAACGCTGAAAAAACGCCTTGAGGAGCAGAAGGGCCGCCACCAGGGCGGGAACAAGTGGATCGGCACCGCGGGCACCTCGCCTTTCGGCGCCTACGGCTACAACCCCGAGGGCGTGCGCATCGGGCAGGACAAATCGCGGAACCGCAGCGCGGTCAAGATATGGGATGCGCGCGAGTACCGCAACCTCGACGATTCGGTCGAGCTCGGCACGCGTAACATCAAGGTGGCGCTGCGGCGTCTGCGCAAGTTCGCGCGCGAAGGCGCGCCCCAGGAGCTCGACCTGGACACCACCATCGACAAGACCGCGAGAAACGCCGGATGGCTGGACCTGCACATGCGCCCCGAGCGGCACAACATGGTCAAGGTGCTCATGTTCCTCGATATCGGCGGCACGATGGACGATCACATCAGGCTGTGCGAGGAACTGTTCTCGGCGTCGAAGACCGAGTTCAAGCGCCTCGAGCACTTCTACTTCCACAACTGCGTGTACGACTACGTATGGAAGGACAACCGGCGCCGCAACAGCGAGCGCACCCGCATCCTCGACATCATGCACAAGTACGGGCACGACTATAAGCTCATCTTCGTCGGCGACGCGACCATGAGCCCCTACGAGATCCTGCAGCCGGGCGGCTCGATCGAGTACTCGAACGACGAGGCGGGCGCGGTGTGGATGAAGCGCATGCTCGAGGTCTATCCCAAGGCGGTATGGCTCAATCCCGAGCCCGAGGAGATCTGGCCCTACCGGCAATCGATCGGCATCCTGCGCGAGATCATGGGCGGACGCATGTAC
>JBGPYQ010000176.1:0-7232 GCA_041493345.1 Gammaproteobacteria bacterium
ATCTGTGGATACATGGTTCCTCCTTGCTGGAAAATGACCGAACGCGCTCGCGCTCCCCGGAGACTGATTTTGGACAGGTCAGGCGCATCCTACTCCAGTTCCCGCGAGGTCAAGTCGGGGAAACCTTACGCGGGGAAAATTTCCCTAGACCGGGCAAACGCCTTGTCCGCCAAGTCGCCGAAGAACCGCCGGCAGATCCGCCGCCGCCGCTCGATCGGGTCAAGCCCGGGCGGCAGCGATGCCTCGACCAGCGCGCGTGCGCCCTCGAACATGTCCGCGCACAGGCTCACGCGCTCCGCCGGCGCGAGCGCGAGGAAGCGCTGGCGGACCCGCTTTGCGAATTCAGGCGTCGTGTCGTTCATCGAGGCATTTCTCCAGCATGTCGGCAACACCCAGATCGGCGCTCATGGCGCGCAATCTCGATCATTCCTTCGCCACCTCCATGATCAGCCGCGCGAGCAGGTACAGCCGCGGCTCGATGGAGTCGAGCTCGACGTATTCCGCTTCCGAGGAGTGGTAGCCAAAGCCCATCAGCCCGAAGTTCTCCACCACCACCGGCTTCCCCGAGAGCGCCGCGAACGCCGCATCGGTCCCTCCGCCCTTCGCCGAGTCGTCCACGCCCAAACTCTTCCCGAGTTCCGCGTACACGCCCTGCGCTTTCCGCACCAGCGCGCGCGAGCGCTCGCTCACCTCCAGAGGCGGGCGGCGGCGCTCGAAGCCCGCTTCGACCCGGGTGTCCGGGATGAGCTGGCTCTTCGCCACGGCCTCGCGGAAGGCTTTTTCGATCCCGTCGTAGTCGGCGATGCGCCGCACGCGCACATCCGCATTCGCGGTGGCCAGATCGGGAATGGCGTTCCTCACGGTGCCAGCGCTGGCGATGGTCCAGTTGAACTTGACCCCGCGCGAGGCGTCGCCCAGGTTCCGCGAGGCGAGCAGCTGGTGCGCGAGTTCCAGCAGCGCGTTGCGCCCGTCCTCCGGGTTGACGCCGGCGTGCGCCGCGCGGCCACGCACCACGAGCGAGGCCGCGCCGATGCCGCTCGTCGCGAGCGCGAGCTGATCCTGCGGCGCGGGCGTGGGCTCGCAGGAAAGGACGAAATCGTGTTCCGCGGCGATGCCCGTGATCAAGTTGCGCGCGCCCGGAGTGCTCACCTCCTCGTCGGCGTTGATCAGCACGGTGAGCGTCTTGTAATCGCGAAAGCCCAGTTTCGAGAGCACCGCAAGCGCGTGCAGCACGACCGCGATGCCGCCCTTGTCGTCGGCGACGCCGGGGCCGTAGGCTCGGGAACCCTCGATGCGGAACGGGCGTTTCGCCAAAGTGCCGCGCGCGTAGACGGTGTCCATGTGCGCAAGGAGCATCACGTTCTTCCGGCCCGTGCCCGCGAAGCGCGCGACCACGGTGCGGCCGATTTTCTCCGGCGTGTCGAAGAGCTTCACCGCGTCGGCGCCGGGTTCGACGAATTCCACTTTGCCCCCGAGCGCCGCGAGCCGGGCGCGGAGGAGCTCGGAGAGGCGGTCCAGGCCCTCGCGGTCGCGGCTGCCCGATTCGATGCCGACCAGCTCGCGCAGCGTGTCGATGACCGCGGGCTTTTCCTTCTGCACGAGCGAATACACCGGTTCGAGCGGCGCGGCCGTTGCAATTCCAGCAGCGAGGAAACACAAGACGAAAAGACGCATCGCGAACTCCCTCCCTGTGAGAGCGGGCGCGCGGGAAAGTCCCCGGACGCCTTGCCGGGCATCGTACTCCGGCGTTCCCGACAAGGTAAGTCGGGAACGCCCTACGAGGGTGCCCCGCCCGGCAGCTCGCGCGGGCGGACGGCGACCACGTGACGGCCGCTGTCGCCGCGATGCCCGACGAACAGCGGGCCCCACGATGGGTTGTGGTCGTGCATTGCTTTCAGCATGCCGATCATGGAAGCGAAGAGCGTTGCCGGAGTCGCGTCGCCGAGTGCGGCGGCGATCACGGCGGCGGCCACGACATGGGTGGCGTAAATGGTGCCACCCGGGTTCGCCGGGATCGCCGTGCCGCCGCTCGCCAGCACGGGCCGCAGCGCAGTGGCGATCGCCTCGTCGGTGTCGTGCCAGTCCTGGATGCCGCGCAAGGACCGCTTTTCCAGGGCAAGCAGGGGCGTGTCGGCAATCGCCTGTGCGACGACGGCGGCAACGCGCTTGGCCTTCGCCGCGGTGACGGTGTGGCCCGCAAGGCGAATGCTGCCGGCGTCCTTGTCGGTCTCGGCCTCGATGGCTGCGGCCCAGCGGCTGCGCTGCGCAAAACTCAGCCGGCGAACGGTGGCCGCGGCGAGGTAACCGCGCACGACGTCGCCAGGGTGCGGGTCGTTCGCAGGACCGTCGGAGCGCAGCTTGGCGACCCCCGTCCAGGCGCCTATCAGGCCCCGGAAGTAGCCGACCAACCCGATTCCCGCGGCGGGGCCCATGTTGATGAGCCCGAGCACGTCGGCGCCGGTTTCGTCGATGCGCTCCGACCAGTAGGCGGCCATCCACCCCGGCTGTCCGGCGCGGAGCAGCGCCGCGTGCGTGACGTCGGTCAGTTCCTTGAGCAGGCCTTTGTCTGCGCCCATGATGTCGTGGCCGCCGGTCTCGTGGCCGAGCGTGGCCCAGCCAAGCAGTCCGCCGTGCGCGTGGGCAGGGGGAAGACTGACGACCGACGTCTCGATCTTCAGGCGACCCATCGAGTCGGCGGGCCAGGTATACGGTCCGGAATCCGGATTGCCCCACTTCACCAGCGGCGGGATGACTTCGTAGTCCGGCGGCTTGACTCCAACGCGATCTTCCGCGCTCAGAAAACCGTCAAACAAATCGCTGACGACTTCCTCGAACGCATCGGTGGCCGTCGATTCGTATCCCGAGGCATTCTGCAGCACGGCCTGGACGGCATCCCAAAACGGCGTGTTATCGGGGTGTTTCTTGAGCGACTGGAAATCGCCGGGCGTCAGTCTGTTGACCGACGCCACCAGCGGATCGTAAAACTTGTCGCGGTAGACTGGTGGAAGCGTCGGGCGAACGGGAGCAAGCGCGGTCTTGATCGCGTCCAGCGTGGCAAGGTCGGCCGGTCCCTTGGAAGTCGAGCTTGCGGCAGCCCTCGAGTCGGCCGTCGCGGCAGCGAGACCTTTCAGATTGAGTTTGGCGGTCGGCATCGGAGTTCCTCTCAGTGGTGGAGCCTGACGGCAGGAGTCTGAATTTCTGCTCTTCAAATCGACGCGCGGCGCGACGACTCCGCGAACGCCCGTGCAGGGCATCGTACTCCGGCGTTCCCGACAAGGTAAGTCGGGAAAACCCCACTGGAGGCGCGGCGCCGCGACGAGCCGCCTACGCCGCCCGGAACCCCGCCTTCACGTGGCTGCCGTCGCAATAAGGCTTGTTCCCCGACTGCCCGCAGCGGCAGAACGCCGCTTCGGTGCTGCGATTGACCGTTTTCCCGGTGCCGGTGACGACCTCGACCGCGCCCGACACGAGGAGCGGGCCGTTGGCGGCGGGGCGGATGGCCAGCGGGCCGTCGCGGCGCGCCAGCAGCCCGCTCCCCTTCAGCGGCGCTTCGCCGCTCGCGACAAAGCCCGCGGCGGCGTGGCTGCCGTCGCAATAGGGTTTCCTCTTCGACGCGCCGCAACGGCACAGCGTGGCGCGAAACGCCGCCTCGCCCGCGATCCGCAACTCGCCGTGGAACGCGAGCGGGCCGTTCTCGCGCAGGCGCACGAGGTTCACCTTGGGCGCCGTCTCCGCCGGCCCGCCGTCGAGGCGCTCGTAGGTGATCGCGCCGGAAGGACACTGGTGCGCGAGCTCGGCGACCGCTTCCGGCGTGGCGGCGTCCGGGTGGATCCACTCGCCCTGCACGTTGGGCACGAACACGTCCGGGCGCGACAGCACGCAGCCGCGCGAATGGATGCATTTCTTCGCATCGAAGCGGATGCGGATTTTCCTGCCGTCGACGATTTCGATGCCGCTCATGGCTTGTCGTCCTCAGATCTCCATCAGGTCGCGCCCGACGATCTCCTTCAATGGTAATCGGTGATCCCGACGAATTCAGGCGTCGTGTCGTTCATCGAGGCATTTCTCCAGCATGCCGGCAACACCCAGCACGCCGCGCTTTATGCAAGGCGCATCCTACTCTCGTGTTCCCGCGAGGGTAAATCGGGAAAATCCGACGGACGCGCCGCTAACCCGCCGCATGGGCTGCCCCGGCGGGCGGCGTAAACTGCGCCTGCAGCACCGCCGCATCCACGCCTTGCCCGCCCGCGAGCCTGCCGAACACGTTGATGCCGATGTGGTGCCCGAGCCTCCGGTAGCTTTCGAATTGCGGTTCGTCGAACCACTGGTCGGCGGTGCTCTGGTGCGGAAACTCGGGATGCATCGACTTGTAGTGCTGGATGTCCACCATTTCGTCTCCGGACATGGAGTTCTTGATGTAGATCAGCGTGCCCAGCCGCTCGATGCCGGGGTACTTGATGGATCCGACTGCGAAATGGGCGGCGCACGGGCCGTCCTTCTGCGCCGGGCGCAACGCGTCCACCTTGATGCTGATCTCCACGCCGAGGTCGGTCTCGCACTTGAGGATGGCGTTGCCGAGGTCCTCGAAGTTGAAGTCGCGGTCGGCGCCGGCGTCGCAGGCGACGATGACCGCGCAGCGGCGCCGCACCAGCTCGTAGATGCCGAGGTTCTCGAAATGCCCGCCGTCGGAGAGATAGAGGAACTTCGACGTTTCGTTGGTATCGGCGAGCAGCTCGCGAAACAGGTAATGATTGGAAAAAATCGGCCCCGGATAGCGCCAGGCGCGCGGGCTCGCGGTGTTGCCGCACCAGCGGCCGAGGCGCACGTTGAACACCGTCATCAGAAAGGCGAGGCCGGGCGAGGTGTGATATCCCTGGTTCGGGCTCGCGGCCGCGCCGGAAATGGCGAGCGGGGTGCCGAGCTTCATGCCGCTGGGCCGGGTGCCGATGCCGCCGGCGCCGTAGAGCTCCATGCGCCGGTATCCGCCGCGCCGGCTGCGCTCATAGCGCAGCTCGTATCCCGCGAACAGCGGCGAGAACACGAAGCTCGCCGCCTTGCGCTGCTGCCAGCCCAGGTTCTTGGGGTTGGCGAGGTTGAGCGCCGTATTCACCAGATGATAGGGATGCTGCACCTTGCCGTCCTCGCGAGGAAGCGCGAGGTCGCGCAGGCGCAGATCGTCGTCGGGATCGAGATCGGTGAATTCGTTCGGATGGCGCTGCAGCTCCGGCTTGTCGTTGCCGCGGGCGTACTTGCTCGCGCCCAGGAAGCAGCGCACCAGGCGGTTGCGGTAGAACTGGTGATAGGCGAACAGATTGATGTCGAAGCGCCAGCCCAGCAGATAGGCGGCGAGGAGGCACGAGGCGAACAAGGCCACGTGCAGCTGGCAGATGCTCGTCAGCCCGAGAAAATGGATGTCGGTTTTCGATATCTCGCACAGGTCCCGCGCAGCGTGGTCGAGGAAGCTCTCGGAGCGGTCCGCGGCCTCGGCGAACACCTTGCACGCGCTCGTGTCGAAGGGCGCGGTGAGCAGCAGGTGCAGGCAGAAAGCGAGCAGGAACAAAAGGCCCAGGACGAACACGTAGGGCACGAGCGCGAGCAGGCGATCCTTCCCGACGCCGCTGAGAGCGCTGCTCTGCCTGCTCTTGGCCGCGAACAGGCCCGCCAGGGTGGTGGCGAGCCAGGCCGCGCCTCCCGAGTACAGCCACGCGCCCGCCGCGTGCATCAGGGGCGGCGCGAGCATCACGATCCCCACCGACACCACCCACACCAGGCTGCACTTCAGCAGCAGCGCGCCCAGGCGGCCCAGCCACTCGCGGTCGTGCTCGGAAAAGCCGCGCTTGGCGATGCCGATCTGCAGCACCACGGCGCTGGCGCACAACAGCACGAGCAGCGGCGCGATGATTTCGATGGACACCCACGGCAGGAATTGCGCGCCGGCGGCTTTTTCGAAGATGCCACGGGGACCGGAAAGCACGCGCTCGACCGACTCGATCCCGCAATCGTCCCCGGTCAGGCAGGTCGCGAGCGCGGCAAAACCGTAGAAGGCGAGGCCGACGATGGCGCCGGCGACGACGGCGCCGATGAAGAAACTTACGCCGCGCGCACCCAATACATCGACGTCGTCTTTCGCCCAGTCGACCTTGCGCAACGACCAGCGCACGGCGCGGCCGATGCCCGCGATCGCCCAGAAGCACACATTGATGAATGCCGCTTCAACCATCCAGTTCGCCGGCCCGCCTTCCAGGAGTTCCGGAACGATCGGGCTTACCAGCCAATCGGCGGCGACCAGGCAGCCCACGAGCGCCGCAAAGCACGCGATCCAGGGCGCCACGCGGTCCTGGTTCAGCTTGAGCGGCTCGCCCATGCCGAAGCCGATGAAAAACGCGCAGACACCCACGAGCGCGACGGCAAGCTCGAGCGAGCGCTCGACGATGCCGGCCAGGTCGGCGACGAGGTAAGGGATCAGCAGGGCCGCGATGAAGGTGAGGAAGAGTATCGCCAGGTTGAGCTGAAGATTGCGCAGGTAGATGGCCACGCCGGTCAGCGTGTCCACTCCGAACACGCCCGTCCGCGGCGTGAGATAGCTGGCGTAGCGGCGCAGATACTGGACAGCGTAGCTGGTTTCCTCGGCGAGCCTGGCGAGAGCCTCGCCTTTCAACCCGCAGCTCGCGGCCCGTTCCTGAAAATTCTCCGGCGTGGCGGCGAGCGCCGACTCGATGCGCTCGACACGGCCTTCGCCGCTGCGATGAATGAGCGCCGACAACCAGCTGCCGATATAACCGCCTCCCGAGACCGTCGACAGGTAATGGAACTTGGACAGCAGGCTGCAATCGGCGAGCGCCTGGATGATGCCGAGGTTGAACGTCGCGCTGCGGATGCCGCCGCCCGAAAACGCGAGGCCGATGGGCGCCCCGGCCGGCGCGTTGGTCTTGGCGAGGAGCTCGCGCTCGCGCTCGACGACGGCTGTGAGCTCGTAGTTGCCCAGGTCGGGCGGCGCGCCTTGCTGCTTGGTTTCGGCCATCTTCAGGTCTCCTCTCACCTGGAACGCCGGCATTTCGATCTCGTGGCGTCCCGCTGCGCGGTTTTTCGCCGAGGCGCCCCGCGCTCATACAGGGCGCATCGTACTCTCGTGTTCCCGCCTGGGACAGTCGGGATAGCCTGACAAGCCCCTTCGCCCCGGCCCTCTCCCGGAGGGGGAGGAAAATGACCGCCCGCTGCGCGGGCATCCCTCC
>JBGPYQ010000192.1:0-6868 GCA_041493345.1 Gammaproteobacteria bacterium
CATCGGAAAGAACGACCACCACCATGTTGAAAGTCTCGGCGATCTTGCGCGCGGTGATGATCGAGTAGAAGCAGTCCTCGATGGTGCTCGGCGCCATGACCACCTTCGGTGCATCGCCGTGGCTGCCGAAGATCGCAGACAGCAGGTCGCCCTGCTCGGGCTTGGTCGGTTGTCCGGTGCTGGGGCCCCCGCGTTGAACGTTGACGACCACCAGGGGAATCTCGCCCATGACCGCGAGCCCGATCGCCTCCTGCTTGAGCGAATAGCCGGGGCCCGAGGTGATGGTGAGCGCGCATTTGCCGGCATAGGAAGCGCCGATCGCGAATGCGCAGGCCGCGATCTCGTCCTCCGCCTGGTGCACCACGCCGCCCACCTTTTCGAAGACTTCGCTCAGGTAGTGCGACGCCGAGGTGGCGGGAGTGATGGGATACATCGCGCAGATTTCCATGCCCGATGCGAGCACCCCCAGTGCGAGTGCCGTGTTGCCGTTGACCACGATCTGCGGCTCCGTCGAGCGGACCGCAGGGATTCTGAACTTGAGGTCGAGGTTGGACTCGGCCCATTGGTGGCCCGCCTCCAGCAGCACGATGTTCGACTTGATCACGTTCGCGTCCTTCTTGCCGAAGGTGATCGCGATCTGCTCGCGCCCGAGCTGCAGATCCAGGCTGTAGAGGCTGCACAGCATCCCCAGCGCGAACATGTTCTTGCCGCGCCGCGCATCCGCAACCAGGGCGCGGCACTCCAGCTCCATCGGAATCTCGTATACCCGGTAACCTGCCGCCACGAGCCGGTCATGGGCTTCGACGTACGACGCCACGATCTCCGGATCGGAATGATTCCGCCACATGCTTTCCAGCAGGATGATGCAACCGGGCTTGAGCTCGCCGTCCCGCACCCGCCCCAGCAGCACCTGCTCGTTGAAGGCCACCACGAGGTCGGTTTCGTCGCCGCCGTTGGTCACGCGGCCCGACCCCATGCGAATGCGGTTTCCGCTTGCTCCGGCAACGCTGCGTTCCGGCGGCCGGATTTCGGCCGGGATGATCTCGACGGTCCAGATGCCGTTGCCCATCCTCGCGGCGATCGAGCCGAGGGTCTGGCCGCAGCGTTGCGCGCCCTCGCCGGAATCGCTGATCACCTCGACGATGTGCTCATTCAGCGTGACGACCGATTTCTCGCCGGCCGGCGAGCGGGTTTTCCGGGCGGCTTTCCTGGGGGACTTCAGCGTGACCGTATCATCCATGAACCGGGCTTGGCTCTCATTGAGTTTCTGTGTGGCGGAAGCTATTGATCTTTACAAAACTGGGTGACACCAGGCATTGATCGCACCGTCATTCCCGCGAAAGCGGGAATCCAGTGCCGTTCGACAAAAGTCACTGGGTCCCCGCTTTCGCGGGAACGACGAAAGACTTTCGCGCGGACGACGAAAGACTTTCGTGGGAACGACGAAAAAGTTTCGCGTCTTTCAAATGGCGACGCGGATGCGCGCAAAGTTCCGCTCCCTCAGGTCGATCCCGAACAGCTTGCCGCTGGCACCTTTGCGCTCGGTGGGGTCGGCAGCAGCGGTATCCCGGAGCCCGAGATAGGCCTTCATGCCGCGCGCGGCCTTGCGGCCCGCGCCCATCGCTTCGATCACGGTGGCGGCGCCGGTGACGATGTCGCCGCCGGCGAAAACGCCTGCCATGGAAGTGGCGAGATTTGCCTCCGCCTCGATGTAACCGCGTTTGTTCAGCTTCAGCTTCGAGGTCTGGCCGATGATCGGGTTGGCGTTGGTGCCGATCGCAAAGACGACCATCTCGGTCTCGAACTCGAATTCGCTGCCTGCCACCGGAACGGGGCGGCGCCGGCCGGAAGCATCCGGCTCGCCGAGTTCCATGCGGATGCAGCGCATGGCGCGCACCCTGCCTCTGCCGTCGTCGAGAATCTCGACCGGGTTGGTGAGCCAATGGAATTCGATGCCTTCTTCCTCGGCGTGATGGAGTTCCTCCGCTCGCGCCGGGCTTTCCGCCTTGGTGCGCCGGTAAATGCAATGTACCTTCTCGGCGCCCAGCCGCAGGCAGACTCTCAGGGCGTCCATGGCCGTGTTGCCGGAACCGATGACCGCCACGCGCCGGCCGATCGGCACCGGCGTGTCGTAGTTCGGGAACTCCCTGGCGCGCATCAGGTTGCAACGCGTGAGGAGCTCATTCGCCGAGAGCACCCCGTTCAGCGAGTCGCCCGGGATCCCCATCAGCTGCGGGTAGCCGGCCCCGGTTCCGATGAAGACGGCGTCATAGCCCATTTCATCGATCATCTGCTCGATGGTGAACAGGCGCCCGACCAGAGTATTGCACTCGAACTTGATGCCGAGCTTGCGCAGGTTATCAATCTCGGCGTCGATTACCGTATTGGGAAGGCGGAAATCGGGGATGCCATATTTCAGCACGCCTCCCGGTTCATGGAAAGCCTCGTATACGGTGACATCGCAGCCCGCTTTCGCCATGTCGGCGGCGCACGCCATGCCGGCAGGTCCGGAGCCGACGATGCCGACTTTGAAGCCGTTGGGCTCGATATACGGAACATTGCTCCAGCCCTCGGCGATGGCGAGATCACCCACCCAGCGCTCGAGCCGGCCGATGGCCACCGGTTCCAGCGTATCGCCGACGGGGCACACGCCTTCGCACTGACTCTCTTGCGGGCAGACGCGGCCGCAAATGGCGGGCAGGAGATTCGTCTGCGTGATGAGGTCGTAGGCGCCGCGGAAGTCCTTCGCGCCGATCTTCAGGATGAAGCCCGGGATGTCGATGCCCACCGGGCAGCCTTCGATGCAAGCCGGGTCCGGACAGTCCAGACACCGCTCGGCCTCGTGCAACGCATCCTCGAGACGATAACCGCAGTTGACCTCCTCGAAATTTTTCGCGCGCCGCTGCGCATCCTGTTCGCGCATCGGCGCCCGTTTCTGCGGAATGGTCCTTATGGTCTTTTTCTTAGCCATCGATCTGACCCTTGAGTTCCGGTGACGATTGCGTCATTCGGGTCGGCAGCCGTCAGCCTGATTCACGCTAGCCCCCGCGCACTTCTTCGAATGGATCGGGTAGCTCGAGCGCTTCACCTGCTCGATCCGGCGACAGCGGGCCCGTTGCCTCGCGACCGACCGGGTGTTTCATGCGGCAGCTCTCCGACCAGCGCTCCATGGCAGCCTGTTCGGCCTGGTTGAAGCGCCGCAGGCGGGACATCAAGTCGTCGAAATCAACCTGGTGGCCGTCAAAGTCCGGGCCATCCACGCAGGCGAACTTCACCTGGCCGCCCACCTTCACGCGGCAGCCGCCGCACATTCCGGTGCCATCGACCATGACGGGATTGGTGCTCACGACCGTCTTGATCTTGCGAGGCCGCGTGGCTTCGGCGCAAGCTTTCATCATGATGGGCGGGCCGATCGCGACCACCTCGCCGATATCGGCGTGCTTCTCAATGGCGAGTTCGAGGCCGTCGGTGATCAATCCCTTGATGCCGGCCGAGCCGTCGTTGGTGCAGATGATGAACTCGTCACAGCAGGCCCGGAACTTGTCCTCCCAGAAAACCAGGTCTTTGCTCCTGAATCCGACGACGCCGATCACGTACGCGCCGTTTTCCTTGAAGGCACGCGCCTGAGGGAAGATGGGAGCCACGCCGAGCCCGCCTCCGACACATACGACCTTCCTGGCGCCGCTGGTGTGGCTGGGAACACCCATCGGGCCCACGAGGCCGTAGAGCCGGGTACCGACCTGACAGCTCTGCTGCATCTCCCGGGTCGTCTTCCCCACCGCTTGTATGACCAGAGTGATGGTTCCCTTGACGCGGTCGAAGTCCGCCAGGGTCAGCGGGATGCGCTCGCCATGCTCATGCAACATGACAATGACGAACTGGCCCGGCTTCGCAGCTCTGGCCATCAATGGATGATGGATTTCCAGAAGGTAGGTGACGTCCGAGAAGTCGTCTCGCGCCACAATCTCAAACTTGAGCCTTTCGCTTGTGTCTACAGCGCTCCCGGCTTGCGCGTTTGAGGAATCCCATCGGTTTTTCGACTTCACGGCAGCAGGGGGCGTCCAAAAAAAATGCAAACTCAATTTAGCGGTTCCGCCAGGCTCCCAACTTGATCTAGCGCAAAGATTAACCCAAGGCCCTTCGATGGCCTTCACGGGTCGCGCGCGAACCCCTTCCTGGACACCCCGAAGAGTTTCCAGGCGCGTCTCGATTTTCAACCGAGATCGGGCGCGACCGATGCGTCCATTGCCGAGGTAACCCCTTGTTTTGCTGTTGACTTGGCCGCGGCTCGCTTAATGGCCATTCCGTGCACGACCTCACCAGGGAGCAGTTCTCCGCCATCGCCGACGCGGGCTCAAAGCCAAGCGCAGCATTCATCGACGTCGTCACCCCGTGCGTGGGGTTCGACAGGCTAGGGGAGAAAGAGCTTCGTCCCGGGGCAGGGTGCTGGAGAAGTCGAACGCTCGCTTGCGCCAGTCCGATTCGGTCGAATACCTGAGCGCGCCGGAACGCTGTCGCCAGACACTCGTCAGCGCTGCTGCTCGCGCGGCACGCCGGCAGGGCGGTAAAATGGAATAAGACTGGCGCTTCGCACGTTTGCGCTGTGTCATTCACCCAGGAGGAGATCCCATGATCCGCACCATCGCCGCATTGCTGATTGCCGCCGTATCCGCTGTTGCCATCGCCCAGGCCCCCGCCAATCCGCCGGTGAGAATCCGCGGCACGGTGGAGAAGATCGACGGTACGAACCTGACCATCAAGGCCAATAGTGGCCAGACCATGAACGTCAAGCTCGCGGACAATTACGTGGTCATGGGGGTCGCCAAGGCGAGCCTCGGCGATGTCGCCAGCGGAAAATTCATCGGCACCACGACGGTCGGCGAGCGCGATGGCGCGCTGGTCGCGCTGGAGGTGCACATTTTCCCGGAGGCCATGCGCGGCACCGGCGAAGGGCATTACGACTGGGACCTGAGGCCCGACAGCAAGATGACCAATGCGAACGTGGCTAATGTCACGAGCATGGGCAAGGACCGCGTTCTCACGGTGCAGTACAAGGGCGGCGAGAAGAAGGTGCTGGTTCCCGAAAGCGCGGTTATCGTGTCCTTCACGCCCACCGAGCGCGGCGAGCTCAAGCCCGGCGCCCGGGTATTTGCAGTGACGCAGCGCCAGTCCGATGGCAGCCTCACCGCCGCGCGTGTCAACGTCGGCCTGCACGGCCAGGTGCCGCCGATGTAGCGCGGCGCCTCAGCTCTTCTCGCCGGCCACCACGTAGGCCCACAGGGCCTCGACCTCTTCGGCCTTCAGCAGGTCGCCCCAGGGCGGCATCTGATTTTTGCCGCGCGTCACTGAATTGATGAAGCGCTCGCGTTCACCGCGCGGGAATTTCCTCAAGTCGGAGGCACCCTGCGGATCGAGCATGCGCGCGCCATGGCATGGCGAGCAGTTGCGCGCATAGATTTCCGCGCCGGTCTTCAGCTGCTCCGGCGCGAAGTTCCGCACTTGCGGGCTTTGGGCCGTGGCCGGTGTGCCCGCGAACGCGGCCGCGACGGCGAGCGACGCTATGACGCGCGGGACGTATTCGATCGCCGTCAACGATTCAGTCTGGCATGAGCGCGAAGGTCCAGACCGAGCCCCCCGGCGGCACCTTGTCCTTCAACTGCTCGCGCGCGATGTTCCAATAGAGCCCGCCGACGCCGGACAGCACCGTGACGTACTGCCGGCCGTTCAGCGTGTAGGTGACGGGCATGGCGTTGATGCCCGAGCCGGTCTGGAACTGCCACAGCTGCTTGCCGGTGTCGGCGTCGAGTGCGATGAATTCGCCGGTCTCCTTGCCGGTGAACAGCAGCCCGCCGCCGGTGGCGAGCATCGCCGACCACATCTGGAAGTCCATCAGCGGCACGCGCCATTTCTTCTCCGCGGTGAGGGGATCGATGGCCTCGATGTGGCCGACCGGTTCGCCGGCGGCGCGCGGCAGCGGCAGGTTCTCGATGTACATGTAGCGCTGGCCGACTACGTGCGGCTTGGTTTCCAGGTGCTTGTACATCCGCCCCTCATGCAGCGTGTTGGCGTAGAGCAGGCCGGTCTGCGGATTGAACGCGGCGTGCTCCCAATTCTTGGCGCCGCGCGTGGACGGCCAGTGCTCGGTGGCCTTGGCCTCGCGAATGCTCTTGGCGACGTCGGTCTCGACCGGCCGCCCGGTTTTCAGATCGACGTGGCTCGCCCAGTTCACTTTTTCGTACGCTTTCGCGGAAATCAGCGCTCCGTTGGTGCGATCGAGCACATAGAGGAAGCCGTTGCGGTTGAGCTGCATCGCCACTTTGCGCGGCCGGCCCTGTACGTTGAGGTCGGCGAGAATCAGCTCCCAGCAGGCGTCGTAGTCGTAGGCATCGTTCGGCGTGAACTGGTAGTGCCAGACGACTTCGCCGGTCTTCGGCCGCATTGCCAGCACGGAGGAGGTGTACAGGTTGTCGCCCGGCCGGCTCTGCGAGGCCCAGGGCGCCGGGTTGCCGATGCCCCAGTACATGAGATCGAGCTCGGGGTCGTATGAACCCGTGATCCAGGCCGAGCCGCCGCCGGTTTCCCAGGCGTTCGTGTTCTGCGGCCAGGTTTCGTTGCCCTTCTCGCCGCGCGCGGGGATGGTGTAGTGGCGCCACAGCTGCTTGCCGGTTTCCGGATCCCAGCCGTCGATGAAGCCGCGGACGCCGAACTCGGCGCCGGAAATTCCGGTGATCAGCACGCCGTTCGCCACCAGCGGCGCGACGGTAAGCGAAAAACCGTCCTTCCACTCTGCGGCCTTCGACTTCCAGATTTCCTTGCCGGTCTTGGCGTCGTACGCCACCACGTGGGCGTCGAGCGTGGTGCGATAGAC
>JBGPYQ010000252.1:0-4336 GCA_041493345.1 Gammaproteobacteria bacterium
GATCCGCTGGGGCCTGGAGCACCTGAGCATCGACGACAGGAAGCTCAAGCAACTCGGCGCCACCGGCTTCATGCAGGCCTTGAAAGTGTCCTGCATGGACCACGAAGGCGGCGGTTCGGTGAAGTTTCTGCAGTGGGACGGCGCGAAGTGGAACACCATCACCGACTGGATCACCTCCGACCAGTCGATCGTGCGGCCCATGATCGAGGAGTCCGCGGCGAAGTATGCCAAAGAGAAGGGCATCACTCCGCGCGATTGCTCGAAAGAAGGCTAAGCACTATTTCCAATCCCCTCTCCCGCTTTCGCGGGAGAACGTGGACGACCCTCACCCGCTCGCTATGCTCGCACCCTCTCCCGCTTGCGGGAGAGGGTTAGGGTGAAGGCAATGTCCGCCGTCCCGAAGCCCGAATCGCAGCAGGCCTACCTCAGCGTCAACAACATCGAGGTCATCTACGACCACGTCATCCTGGTGCTGAAGGGCGTGTCGCTTGCTGTGCCCGAAGGAAAGATCGTCGCGCTGCTCGGCGCGAACGGCGCGGGCAAGACCACCACGCTGAAAGCGATTTCGAACCTGCTTCGCGCCGAGCGCGGCGAGGTCACCAAGGGAACGATCGAGTTCCGCGGGCAGCGAGTCGACCGCCTGAGCCCCGACGAGCTGGTGAAGCTCGGCGTGGTGCAGGTGATGGAAGGGCGCCATTGCTTCGCGCATCTCACCGTCGAGGAGAATCTCCTCACCGGCGCCTACACGCGCAGCGCGGGCCGGGCGCAGCTCAAGCAGGACCTGGAAAAGGTGTACGGTTACTTTCCGCAACTGAAGGAGCGGCGCGGCGCGCTCGCCGGCTACACCTCGGGCGGCGAGCAGCAGATGACCGCCCTGGGGCGCGCGCTCATGGCCCATCCAAGCATGATCCTGCTCGACGAGCCCTCGATGGGGCTTGCGCCCCAGATCGTGGAGGAGATATTCAATATCGTGAAGAGCCTCAATCAAAAGGAGAAGGTGAGCTTCCTGCTCGCCGAGCAGAACACCAACGTCGCCCTGCGCTACGCCGACTACGGCTACATTCTCGAGAACGGCCGCGTGGTGATGGACGGCGCTGCCGGCCAGCTTGCCGCGAACGAGGACGTCAAGGAGTTCTATCTCGGCATTTCCTCGGGCGCCCGCAGGAGCTTCAAGGACGTGAAGCACTACCGCCGCAGAAAGCGGTGGCTTGCCTAAAATAGGAAATTGCAGGTGAAAACTATCTTTGCGTTTATTTTCTTATTGGCGGGATTGAGTGCGGCTTCGGCGCAAACCCTTTCGACAGGCTCAGAGCCTGCCCTGAGCTTGCCGAAGGGGCAGGCTTATCCGACCAAGCCGATACGCCTCGTGGTCGGGTTTGCCCCGGGCGGCGCCGCCGACATCATCTCGCGCGCGATGAGCGATTCGCTGACGCGCGCGCTCGGCCAGGGCATCATCGTCGATAACAAGCCGGGGGCGGGATCGAGTCTTGCCGCCGAGTTCGTCGCCAGGGCCGCGCCCGACGGCTACACCATCATGATTGCCAGCCAGAGCGGCATGATCGTGAATCCCCTGATCAACAAGAGCGTCGCCTACGACACCCAGCGCGACTTCGCCGCCATCACGCAGGTAACCAGCTCGCCGCTGGTGGTCGCGGTCAACCCGTCCCTGCCGGTGAATTCGATCCGGGAGCTCATCGCCGAGGCGAAAAAGGCGCCGGGCAAGCTCAACTTCGCCACTTCCGGCAACGGCTCGCTGCCGCATCTCGCCACGGCGCTGTTCGATGCCCTGGCCGGCATCGAGATGGTGCACGTGCCCTACAAGAGCGGAGGGCTGTCGGTGCAGTCGGTGCTTGCGGGCGACACCCAGGTCACATTCGCGACCGCGCCCTCGGTGATGCCGCTGGTGCAGGCCGGGCGGCTGCGCGGCCTCGCGGTCACGACGCGCGCCCGCTCGCCCCTGATCGCGGGCCTGCCGGGGATGGAAGAGGCCGGCCTTGCAAACTACAGCCTGTCGATCTGGTACGGGTTCTTCGCGCCGGCCGGCACGCCGCGCGACATCGTGAAGCGGCTGTTCGACGCGACCGTCCAGGCGCTGCAGGACGCCCGCCTCAAGCAGATACTCGCGCGCGACGGAACCGAGACCGCGGCGTCGCGCTCGCCCGAGGATTTTGCCGCCTTCCTGCGCGAAGACGCGAGCGTCATCGCGCGCGTGATCCGCGATACCGGAGCGAAGTTCGACTGAGCGCGGCTTTAGCCCGCCACCGGCCCCCGGGTCGCAAAGATAAGAATCACCAGCAGCACCAGCCCTATCCCTAAGCTCCAGCCGATCAGCTTCTTCTCGACGGGGAGCAGGGGCTCGACCGGCATTTTGCGCATTTCTTCTCCGACTTTGGGTTGTTCCATAATCTTTCTCCCTTTCAACCTGCGGCGAGCGGCGGCTTCACCCCGGCGAAAAACACCCAGGAAATCACCAGGCCCACCCAGATGACGAAGCCGAACAGGCACACGACGTAGACCGCGGCGAGCTTGCCTATGCCTTCCTCCCAGAGTTTCCTGAAGTTGGACATCACGCCGATGGTGAAGAAGGTCATGATGAAAAAGATTACGCGAAAAGTGTTCGCTTCGCCCATCGCCGTGCGGATCCTGGCCGTAGTCTCCGGCTGCGCGCCGAAGGCAAGGAGCAGGACCACGAGGAAGGTCAGGACGTAGCCGATGATGAATTTCGGGAAGCGCTCCCAGATCTCGCCGATCTTCGCCTTGTCGCCGTCAGTGCGCACTTCGATGTGGTTGGTCCAGATGTAGGCGAGGATGAAGGCCCATATGCCGATGAAGATGTCGATGAAGATCTTCACCGTTGCGGTGGTCCCGAGTATCCAGCCTTTTGCGTAGTTGACGCCCTCGGCCGCGGCGGTGGCGAGGATCAGCGATTCAGCGATCGCGCCGCTCGCCACGGCCGCGCCGTCGGTTTTCACCGCCAGCCCCATCCAGGCTCCCGCCACCATCGGCTCATGGGCGAGGAATGCGTTCGCGGCAAACGGCAGAATGAGCAGCTCGACCACGGCGAAAATCACCACCAGCGAAGCCACCATGATCGGGACGATGGGCCGGGCGCGAATCGCAGCGCCGGTGGCGATCGCGGCCGATACGCCGCAGATCGAGATTCCCGAGGCGAGCGGCGCCGCCCACTCGCGGCTGAAGCCGAACCATTTTCGCGCCACGTAGTACACCACCGCCCAGTAGATCAGATAGGCCTCGATGATGGCCGCAAGACCCCGGAACAGGACCGATTTCGCCAGGACCGGCTGCGTGGCCGCCATGATGCCGAGGAATCCGCCGAGGAGCACGATCGCGGCCTTGATGTACAGCTCGGGCCGCACCGCTTCCTTCATCCATGCGGCGAAGCCCGGAAGGAAATTCCCGACGACGAGGCCGGCGACGAGGGCGATGATGAATCCGCCTTCGTTGGTGAGCTTCAGCGACCAGCTGATGCCGAATCTCTGCATGTCGGCGGGCGTGGTCACGGCGAAATTCGCGTAGCTGCCCGCGATCCAGGATAAATAGCTGATCCAGAACACCGCGGTGAAGCCGAGCGCGAAGCGCTTGAGATCGGCTTTCAGCGCGGCGGCGCCCGCCGTCATTACAACGAGCAGGGCGACGTAGGTGGCGATCAGGGCGCCCACTCCGCCCAGGCCGGAATAGGCCTTTGAGACGGGGTTGAGGGCTTTGGATACATCGGTCCAGACGCCCGTGGTGACGACCCAGCCCAGGGTATCCGTTCCGGCCAGCATGCCGAGCGCGAGCGCGAACACGAGCAGGCCGATCCAGACCGACAGCCAGTCTTCGCTTACACCTTTTGCGATTTGGTCCATGGTCTCCCCCTTGAAGTCCCTCCCGGCGCGGGTTCTGCGCCGTGCGGACCCTGTTCCCGCCACGGCGCCGGTAAAAACGAAAAGTTACCGACCCACCCTGTAAACGGGAACGAATTTCCGATTACTTCCTTATAACCAAACCTGATTTTGCCTTTATGCTATGTTGCCCCCGGCACCGGAGGGCTCGGCCGGCCTGTCCCGCGCCGAACCACCGAACCCATGTCCGAATACTACGATTCCCTGGAAACCCGCGACCCGCAGGATCGCGAACGCTCGCTGTTGGCCGCGCTGCCCGGCCATATTGCCCACGCCAAGCGCAATGCGTCCGGCTGGGCGCGCATTCTCGCCGATGTCGACCCCGCCGCCGTGGCGAACCGCTCGGCCCTCGCCAGCCTTCCTGTTACGCGCAAGTCGGACCTCGCTGCGCTGCAAAAAGCGGATCGCCCCTTCGGCGGCCTGAATGCCAC
>JBGPYQ010000229.1:0-5304 GCA_041493345.1 Gammaproteobacteria bacterium
ATGTCCTCGAAGGCTTCGGACTTCGCCGCGAGCGTATCGCGCAGCCTGCGAATCGCGGGCACGAGGCGGTCGTGGATCGCCTGGACCGCGGCGACGTTCATTGCCGTCGGGAAGACGTCGTTCGAGGACTGCCCGCGATTGACTTCGTCATTGGGGTGGACGCGGCGCTTTTCGCCGCGCTCCCCGCCCAGGATTTCGCTTGCGCGGTTGGCCAGCACCTCGTTCATGTTCATGTTGGTCTGCGTTCCCGAGCCGGTCTGCCAGACGACGAGGGGAAATTCGCCGTCGTGCCGGCCCGCGAGCACTTCATCCGCCGCCGCGACGATCGCGTCGGCCTTGTCGGGCGCAAGCTGCCCGAGCTCGCGATTCACGAGCGCGCAGGCGCGTTTCACCTGCGCCAGGGCGTGGATGAGCTCGGGCGGCATGCGCTCGCCCGAAATCCGGAAATTCTCCAGCGAGCGCTGGGTTTGCGCGCCCCAGAGCCTCCCGGCCGGGACGCGGATTTCACCGAAGGTATCGCGTTCAATGCGGTGCTCGGCCATGATGGGGTCCTGAATGTCTTCCGTTTACGCGAATCGGACGAAAAATATGATACGCTAGATTTTGCCCGCGATCCCTCGTGCCGCGCGCGATTTCGCCATGAAAATAGACATCTTCAACCACGTCATGCCGATGCGCTACCTCGACATGATGAAGCAGCACTCCAGGGACCAGGGCATCATCAAGCGCATGACGGGCCTGCGCATGCTCTGGGATATCGAGGCGCGGGTCGCTATGCTCGATGCAAAATTCCCGGACGTGCAGCAGGTATTGACGCTGTCGCTGCCCTCCCCCGAGCTGGTCGGCGGGCCCGAGCTCGCGCCCGAACTCGCGCGCATCGCCAACGACGGCATGGCGGAAATGTGCGCGAAGTGGCCTAAGAAATTCCCCGCCTTCGTCGCCTCGCTGCCGATGAACAACGTGCCGGCGGCGCTGGAAGAGATGGACCGCGCCATCGCCAGGCTCGGGGCGCGCGGCATCCAGATATGCACCAGCGTCAACGGCCGGCCTCTGGACGAACCGGAGTTCTTTCCCGTTTTCGAGCGCATCGTGAAAAAACACGACCTGCCGATCTGGATGCATCCCGCGCGGCCGGCGACCCGCGCGGACTATGTCAACGAAACCAAGTCGAAGTACGAGATCTGGCAGGTGCTCGGCTGGCCGTTCGAGACCAGCGTCACCATGTCACGCATGGTTTTCTCCGGCCTGTTCGAAAAGCTGCCCGATCTCCGGCTCATCACCCATCACTGCGGCGCGATGATCCCGTTCTTCGCAGGCCGGGCCGAAACGCTGTGGGCGCAGCTCGGCAGCCGCAGCGCCGACGAGAACTACGAGGAGCTGCTGAAGTCCATGAAGAAGAAGCCGATCGAGTACTTCAAGATGTTCTACGCCGATACGGTGCTCGGCGGCTCGGCTTCCGCCCTGCGCTGCGGCCTGGATTTTTTCGGCGCCGACAAGGTCGTGTTCGCAAGCGACTGCCCTTTCGATCCCGAAGGCGGGCCCATGTTCATCCGCGAAGGCATACGGTCCGTGGAAGACCTCAAACTTTCCGAGGCCGACAAGCGCAAGATTTATTTCGGCAATGCCATGAAGCTCCTGCGCATGCCCGTCCACTCCGGCAAGGGAAGCTCTGAATAATTCCGCTCGTCCTGAGCTTGTCGAAGGACACCGGCGCTCTTCCCGTGCCCGGCCTCATTTCGCGCGGACCCAGAACTGGTACATGGCGGCGAACGTATCCGGATGCTGCGCCTCGAAACGCGTCCAGTTCGCCAGCGAAGTTGCGGACGGATCGTCGGGATATTGGGCGCGGTAAGCGCGCAGCAACAGCGGATCGTCCGGCTCGAATCCGATAAATTCAAGGCCGAGCTCGCGCAACGCGGCGGCGATACGCCCGGGCGTGAAGCGATGCTCCTCGACGTGAAACAGGAGGTCGCGGCATCCCGAGAGGCAGTAGAAATCGATGGAATTCAATGCCGACTTTTCCGGCGCGCCGTCGGGCAGGGCCATGATCGCAGCCCTTGCGGAGCGCATGCTTTGCGCCGTGGCCTCGAAGCCGCGCTCGCCGATGAGGCGCTGCGCCGCCTCCACGCCGCGTCGGGCCATTTCGCTGTAGAGCGCAATTTTCATGAACCCGCCGGGCCGCAGCAGCCCCACAAGCACCCGCCATCCGGCCAGCGGGTCCCGCAGGTGATGCAGCACGCCCGCGCATTCGATCAGGTCGAAACGTTCCTCGCTCTCCCAGAGCCGGAGCAGATCGGCCTGGGCAAAGCGCACGTTCCCGATCCCGAGCTCCCGGCTGCGGCGCATGGCATAGGCAAGGCTCGCTTTGCTGATATCGACCGCCAGAATGCGGCTCGTGGGGTGCAGGCGGGCGGTGATCGCCACGTGCCTGCCGGTGCCGCAGCCCGCGATGAGAATACGCGGCGCGTCCGGCACCCGCAGAGTCTCGCCGCGCAGTTGCGGAAACAAGCTGAGCAGCTTCAGCCTGAGCGGATGGCTGCCGGAGAGCGAAGGCGCGTGGTGCCAGCGCGGATAGGGATTTTCCTCGTACTGGGCTTGCACTGCACGCGATACCGGGTCCTCGATCGCGGTGAGCGGGACGATCTCTTCGCGCAAGCGCCGTTCTTCGCGCGGCTCGAGGATCTGGCGCTGGATCAGGCGGCCGAAGGAATCGGCAGCGCTGGCCTTGGGGAATGATGCCGCGGCGGCAAGAGGCATCAGCGGACGGTAACTCGCAAACAACGCCAGTTTCAGTCGCGCGACTAGTCCCGCCCCTGCCTCCTCGATCTCGCTTTGGAGCCGCGCCACCTGCACCGTCTCGGCCGCGGATTCCTCCATGGCATACTCGTCCAGATGACACTGGTGGGCGAGCGCGCACACAAGTTCCAGGGTCGGCTCCGATGCTGCGAGTCGTCCCGCGTGCCATGCAGAAAGCAGCGCGCGCCTCAGCGTGGCGATGAAGCGCTCGAATCCGGGATCGGGTACGACACTGTTCTCGATGAGCCTCAGGAAAAGCGCCCGCCGCAGCACCGGTTGCGCGCGTTCGGCCAGCCAATTTCCGGACTCCTTCTCCTTCACCTCGGCGGCCGAGCGCAGCACGGATTCGAACGCCGCATCGGTCCGCAGCAGGCTGAGCACAGCGGCACCCAGGCCGGTCTGCTCCACGTCGTCGCGGGCCAGGCAGGTGGCGAGATCGGCTTCGAATTCCTCATCGGGTACGGTGAAGCGGACATCGGCAAGCGCGTCCGCCAGCAGCTGCCAGCTTGCGGATTCCGCGGGGGCGAGCCGTGCCGCGGTCCGAAAGCAGCTGATCGCCCCATTGAGCTCGCCACAGGCGCGTAACGCCACGCCCAGGTTTTGGTGCGCGAGCACGAGGCCGGGCTCGATTTCCACCGCCCTGCGGTAACTGGCGAGCGCCGCTTCGAGCCGGCCCGTCGCCTGCAATGCGTTGCCGAGGTTGTTGTGAGCCATGGCGTTGCGGGGATTCAGCTCGAGCGCCCTGCCGTAGTGCCCGATCGCAGCTTCGATCTCGCCGAGCGCGAAGCGCGCATAACCGAGGTGGTTATGGACCGAATCGTCTCCAGGATCCAGCGCCAGGGCTTTTTCGTACGCTGCAAGTGCGCGCCGCAGGTCGCCGCGGCGCTGCAGCACCGTCCCGAGGTAATTGTGCAGCGACGCGGAACGCGGCTGAAGCGAGAGAGCTTCGCTGAAGCAGGCTTCGGCTTCGGCCAGCCGGTCATGCTGGGCGAGGAGCAGGCCGAGGTTCAGGCGGAACATCGGCTGCGCCTTGTCCAGTTCGACCGAGCGCCGCAGAAGCACCAGGCCTTCGTTGCCGCGGCCGGTCCGGCAAAGACAGACGCCGAGAAAATGCGTCGCCTCGGCATTGCGCGGCTCGCGTTCCAGAACCTTGCGGTAATTGGCCTCCGCGGCCTGATGCTGCCCGCGCTGCAGCTCCGCGGAGGCGCGATCGAGAAGCGAACGGAGATGAACGGAATCCAAGGGCACCTGCGGGAGAATCAATAAAAAAAGGGGCCGCCCGACCCCTTTTTTCTGCCGGAAAGAAGTCTACTTTACGGTCGAGGCGCCCGCCTTGCAAACGACCTCGTCCTGCGAGCCGGTGCCGCCGGAGCAGCCGATGGCGCCGATCAGTTTTCCGCCTTCCAGAAGCGGGATGCCGCCGCGCGAGCCGATCACGCCGTCCAGCGTGATCAGGTAGTTGTTGCCGCCCTGGATGCCGGCCTCGAACGCCTTGGTCTCGCGGCGGAATGTCGCCGCGGCGCGCGCCTTGTGCTCCGAGATCGCGACCGAGGCAAGCTGCGCCCCGTCCATCCGCGCGAAGGCGACGAGATTGCCGCCCGAATCCACGACGGCGACGTTGAGTTTCCAGCCGCGTTTCTTGGATTCGGCTACGGCTGCGTTGATGGCGGCCTGGGCGTGGTCTAGCGATATCGGCGCGCCGTAGGCAATGTCGTTCGGCATCTTGTCCGGTACGACGTCCATCGGGTTCGGCTGCTGCGCGGCAGCGCTCAGTGCGAATGCCGCAAGCATTGCGGCCACGACGGATTGAATTACGTATTTGGACGACATGGTGATTCTCCTCCTTGGTTGACTGCGGTTATAAAGCATGCGATCCGTCGGTAAACACCTGGGACCTCGAATCAATTCCTCAGCCGAGCGCCGCTATCCCGGCGTTGGCGATCTGCTCGTCCTCGTGCGACTGCACCCCGGATACGCCGACCGCGCCGACGCACTCGCCGTTCACCATGATCGGCACTCCACCCTGAACCGGCAGCACCGGCATCTTGAGCACGGCATTGCGGCCGGCGGCGACGCGGTCTTCCCAGTTTTTCGTCGAGCGGCGCGAGACGGCCGCGCTGCGGCCTTTCTCGATCGCGACCGTGGCATTGAAAGGCGTTGCGCCGTCCATGCGCTCGAGCCGCAGCAGATGACCGCCGTCGTCGAGGATGGCGATGACGACGTTCCATTTGTTTTTGCGCGCTTCGGCCTCGGAAGCGGCGCCGATTTTCCTGCAGTCGTCCAGAGTAAGACAGGGTTTGGTTTTCAATTCCTCTCCTCCTTGGGATTGTGGCTCATTTCGATACAGTCTCCCGGTCTTTCAACGCGCTGCGGATTTGCTCCAGCGCGGCCGGATCCTCGATGGTGGTGAGATCGCCCGGATCTCGCCCCTCGGCGAGCGCCTGAATCAGGCGCCGCAGCGTCTTGCCCGAGCGCGTCTTCGGGAGCAGCGACACGAAGTGTACCGCC
>JBGPYQ010000165.1:0-7639 GCA_041493345.1 Gammaproteobacteria bacterium
GCCAGCCGCGAGCTCGCGCTTCCCGAAAACGGCAGCTACCGCCGCTACGCCGACCTGGGCCGGCCGTACGCGGTCTGGAACGTATTTGCCGCGCCCGAATTCTCGGTGAAACCGGTCGAATCGTGTTTTGTCTTCGCCGGCTGCGTGAGCTACCGCGGCTACTATTCGGAGGAAGCGGCGCAGCGCCATGCCGCGGCTCTCGCCGGGGACGGCTATGACACCTACGTGGGCGGCGTGCCCGCGTACTCGACGCTCGGCTGGTTCGACGACCCGGTGCTCTCGACCTTCATAAACTATCCCGAAACCGAGGTGGCGCGAATTCTGTTTCACGAGCTCGCGCACCAGATCGTGTACGTGAAGGATGACACGATGTTCAACGAATCTTTCGCGGCAGCGGTGGAAGAAGAGGGCGTGCGCCGCTGGCTCGATTTCGAAGGGACGCCGGCGCAGCGCGCGGGCTACGAGAATTTACGGGGCAGGCGCGCCGAGTTCATCGCGCTCATGCTCAGATACCGCGGCCGCCTTACGGCCTTTTACGAGCAGCCCGGTTCGGGCGAGGAGAAACGCGCCGGCAAGCAACAGGTGTTTGCGCAAATGCAGGAGGAGTACGGTGCCCTGAAGGCTTCCTGGGGCGGGTTCGCGGGCTACGACCGCTTTTTTGCGCGCACAGCGAACAACGCGCTGCTTGCCTCGGTCGCGGCCTACACGGAACTCGTGCCCGCGTTCCGGGCGCTGCTGGCAGGCAGAAACGGCGACCTGGCGGAATTCTACGGGGCGGTGCGGGAACTCGCCCGGCTGGAAAAGCCCGAGCGCAGCACACGGCTCGCTGCCTTGGGATCTGGCAATACTGTCGTCACTCCCGCGAAAGCGGGAGTCCAGTAACGCGGACGAACCTGGATCCCCGCTTGGCCGTTCCTCGAAACTCGCCTTCGCTCGTTTTCGCGGGAATGACCGCTGACGCGGTCAGCTGAGCGGGAGCATCACATGCTTCCTGAACGCGGGGCGCTGTTGCAGGCGCCGATGGTAGGCTTCCACCTTCGGCAGCTTCGGGCGGGTTACATCGAGTGCGTACCAGCGATAGACGTGGACGCCCACCGGAATGTCGCCGAGGGTCAGCGCGGAGCCCCCGATGTAATCACGCCCGTCCATGCATTGCTCGAGGACCTGAAAGGCCTCGCCGAGTTTCTTCACGCCCTCGTCGATCGCTTTCGCGTCGCGCTTCTCCGGAGGCGTGCGCACCAGGCCCCAGAACACCGGGAAAATCGCCGGCGCGAGCGTCGTCGTAGCCCAGTCCATCCAGCGGTCGGAGTCGGCGCGCTGCCGGAGGTCGTTCGGCCAAAGCGCGCCGGCGCCGTGCTTCGCGGCGAGATAGCGCACGATGGCGTTGGATTCCCACAGCACCAGCCCGTCGTCCTCGATCGTGGGCACCCGGCCGTTCGGATTCATCTTGCGGTAGAACGGCTCGTTCACCACGCCGAACTGCATGCCGGCGTCGGTGCGCTCGTAGGGCACCTTGAGCTCGTCGAGCGCCCACAGCACCTTCTGCACGTTGATCGAGTTGACCCTGCCCCATACTTTCAGCATGACTTGCGCGCCTTTCAGTTCGACAAGAATTGCCGCTCAGCGCCTGGTTTTCGCTTTTCCGGCGCGGCGCGCAGACGGGCGCGAGGCCGCTGGCGCAGATGCCTTTGCAGCGACCGCCTCGACCTCGACCAGGAATTCCGGCCTTGCCAGCGATGAAATCACGACCAGGGTCGAAGCCGGGCGGTGGCCGCCGAGGTATTTCGTGCGAATGGGCGTGAACCTCGCGTAGTTTTCGTGCCGCGTGAGATACGACGTGATCTTCACGACATCGGCGATGCCCATGCCCGCGTCGGCGAGAACGGCGAGGATATTCTGCCATACCACCTCGGTCTGCTCTTCGATCGTTGCCGGAATCGAGCCGTCCGGCCGCACCGGAATCTGCCCCGCGAGGCAGAGCCAGCGCGCGTTTGCGGGAACTTCGATCCCGTGCGAGTAGGGGCCGTTGGGCGCCGCGGTGGATTTGGGATTGTGCACTTTCAGCATGTTTGTCTCCTCGGAGGTTTGATCCGCCAGCGGGCCTGCCTTATCAGAAACCCACGGCCAGGCTGTCGCGGCGCGGATCGGAGGCGGCGAGATAGCCGTCATCGAGCCGGTGCGCGATCTGCGCACTGCCGAAGTCCATGTAGTTCTCCGCGAGATCGGTCACGCGGTGGCCGCGGCGCAGGAGCTTTTCCAGCGTCGCTTTCGGCCATTCGTTTTCGAAGTTTACTTTCATGCCCTGCACGATACGAAAGCGCGGGCCGTCGACCGCTCCCTGGGGCCCCTGGCCGTAGTCGGCCATGCGCACCAGCATCTGCACGTGGCCTTGCGCCTGCATGCTGCCGCCCATGAGGCCGAAGCTCATGACCGGCGCGCCGTTCCTCGTGACGAATCCCGGGATGATGGTGTGGAACGGGCGCTTTCCCGGTGCCACCTGGTTCGGATGGCCGGGAGTGAGGACGAAATCCGAACCGCGGTTCTGCATGCTGATGCCGGTCCCGGGCACGACCACGCCCGAGCCGAAGCCCAGATAGTTCGACTGGATCATCGACACCATCATGCCGCCGGCGTCGGCGGCCGTGAGATAGACCGTGCCGCTCCCGGGCGGGGTGCCGTGGCCGAAATTCTGCGCGCGCTTCCTGTCGATGAGCTTTGCGCGTGATTTGAGGTAATCGGGGTCGAGCAGCTGTTTCGGCGTCACGTCCATCGCTTTCGGGTCGCCGACATAGCGGTGGGCATCGGCAAAGGCGAGCTTCAGCGCCTCGATCTGCAGATGCGCGCTGTCGGCGGAATCGACCGGATGGTCCGCGACATCGAAATGCTGCAGCATCCCGAGCGCAATCAGGCAGACGATGCCCTGGCCGTTGGGCGGGATTTCGTGTACGGTGAGGCCGCGATAGTCCTGGCTGATCGTGCCGACCCAGTCGTTCGTGTGCGCGGCGAGGTCCGCGCGCGTCATCGCGCCGCCGTTGGCCTTGGCGTGCGCCTCGATTTTTTCCGCGAACTCGCCGCGATATAAAGCCTCGCCGCGCGTGGCGGCGATTTTTTCCAGCGTCTTCGCCTGGTCGGGGAAACGGAAGATTTCGCCCGCGCGCGGCGCGCGCCCGCCGGGCATGAAGGCTTCGGAGAAACCGGGCTGGATGCGCAGCTCCGGCACCTGCAGGTTCCAGCGGCGGGCGACGAAGGGCGAGACCGGAAAACCGTTGCTCGCATAGTCGATCGCCGGCTCGAAGAGTTTCTCGAAGGGCAGCTTGCCGAAGCGCCTGGAAAGTTCCACCCACGCCGATACGGCGCCCGGCACGGAGACGCTGTTCCAGCCGCGCCCCGGCATCGCTTTGCGGCCCTTGAAGAATTCCGGCGTCCACGCCGCGGGCGCTCGGCCCGAGGCGTTCAACCCGTGCAATTGCTTGCCGTCCCAGAGGATGGCGAAGGAGTCGCTGCCCATGCCGTTCGAGATCGGCTCCACCACCGTGAGCGTGATCGCGGCGCCGAGCGCGGCGTCCACCGCGTTGCCGCCGGCAAGCAGCATCCTCAGGCCCGCCTGCGCGGCGAGCGGCTGCGAAGTGGATACGACGTTGCGCGCGAGCGTCGGCCGCCGCCGCGTCGGGTAGGGCGAGTCGCATTCGACGGGTTTGGCGGTTCGCTGACGCACTATTTTATTCTTTCATCTGGAGTCAGGTTCTTGCTGCGGCCGAAAGCGCATTATCTATGTCCCAAAGAATATCGTCGAGCGTTTCCAGTCCGACCGAAACGCGGACCATGTCGGGCGTGACCCCGGCTTTTGCCTGTTCCTCGTCCGACATCTGCCGGTGCGTGGTCGAGGCCGGATGGATGATAAGGGTTTTTGCGTCGCCGATATTGGCGAGATGGCTCATGAAGGTGGCCGCCTCGATGAATTTTTCGCCTGCCTTCGCGCCACCCTTGACGCCGAAGTTCAGCAGGCCGCTCGCGCCCATCGGCAAGTATTTCTGCGCGAGCTTGTAGTACTTGTTGTCGCCCAGCCCCGGGTAGTTTACCCACGACACCATCGAGTGGCCTTGCAGGAACTTCGCCACAGCGAGCGCATTTTCGCAATGCCGCACCATCCTTACGGGCAGCGTCTCCAGCCCTTGCAGCAGCATCCACGCGTTGAAAGGCGAGAGCGTCGGGCCGAAAGTGCGCAGCGTCTCCATCCGCGCCCTCATGGTGTAGCCGAAGTCGCCAAAGGTTTCGTAAAAGCGCACGCCGTGATAGCCGCGCGAAGGCTCGGTCATGCCCGGGAATTTGCCGTTGTCCCAGGGGAATTTTCCCGACTCCACGATGACCCCGCCCATGGTGGTGCCGTGGCCGCCGATGTATTTCGTCGCCGAATGCACGACGATGTCCGCGCCCCACTCGAACGGCCGGCACAGGTAGGGCGAAGGCACGGTATTGTCGATCATGAGCGGCACGCCCGCTTCGCGCGCGATTTTCGCGACCGCCTCGATATCGACGATATTGATGAGCGGATTGCCGAGCGTCTCGGCGTAGAGAAGCTTGGTTTTCTCCGTGATCGCGTGGCGGAAGTTCTCCGGGTCGTCGGAATCGACGAAAGTGGTGGCGATGCCGAGCTTGCGCAGGCTCACCTCGAGCAGCGTGTAAGTGCCGCCGTAGAGCGTTGCGGCGGAGACGATGTGATCGCCCGCCTCGCAAAGGGTGAGGATCGCCGTCATCTCGGCGGCTTGACCGGTGGCCGTGGCGAGTGCCGCGCGCCCGCCTTCGAGCGCCGCCACGCGCTCCTCGAGCACCGCGGTGGTCGGGTTCGAGATCCGCGTATAGACGTTGCCGAAAGTCTGCAGGTTGAAGAGGCTCGCGGCATGATCGGCCGAGTCGAACACGTACGACGTGGTCTGGTACAGCGGCACCGCGCGCGCGCCCGTGGCCGGATCCGGAATCTGGCCGGCGTGCAGCGCCAGCGTTTCGATGCCGAATTTGCGGTCAGCCACGTTGTTGACCGGAATCAGGGCTGGCGCGGCGTTGAGGCGCCGCGTCGGTAAATGACGTGATAGACAAGCGCCACCAGCACGCTGCCGCCGACGATGTTCCCGGCAATGACGATGCCGAGGTTGCGCAGCATGCGGGCCGCGTCAATCAGATCGGCGCCGGGGACGGCGACCGGCGCCGCAGCCTGCTGCAGCATGGCGAGCGGTATGAAATACATGTTGGCGATGCTGTGCTCGAAGCCGGCGGCGACAAAGGCCGAGATCGGAAACACGATGGCAATCGCCTTGTCGATGACACTGCGTCCGGCGAACGCCATCCATACGGCCATGCAGACCAGGATGTTGCAGAGCACGCCGCGGAAGAACGTCTCCGCCGCCGGCATCGCTACCTTGGCGGCGGCGATCGTCACGGCCTGCGTGGCCACGGCGCCGCCGTTCATGCCGAGGTGTCCGGAGAGGAATACAAGTACTGCGAGCCCCGCCGCGCCGATGAAATTCGCGATGCAGACCACGGCCCAGTTGCGCAGCACCTCGGAAGTGCTCACCTTGCCCTCGGCCCATGCCATGGCAAGCAGGTTGTTGCCGGTGAACAATTCCGCGCCGGCCACCACCACCAGCAGCAGCCCAAGCGAGAAGGTGACTCCGCCCAGCACGCGCGCCGCCGCAAAGCCGAGCGTCGCGTCACTCGTCACCAAAGTGAAATAGAGCGCGCCCAGTCCGATGAACGCGCCCGCCAGCATACCGAGCATCGCCAGCGGTAACAGCGGCAGGCGCGCCTTGGCGACGCCGACGTTCTCGACACGCTCGGCGATCTCGCGCGGTGAGTAAGCGTCGAATCCGTAAATCTCAGCCACGTCGAGTTTCGGGGCAGTAAGTCAATACGGCAGCCATTGCGGCCGCTTGGCGGAAATGACCTTGGTATTCACCCCGCACCAGTTGAGGCCGCCGAAAAGGCGCCCGTGCTCGATCTTCACGCAGCGGTCCATCACCGTCTCGAGCCCCGCCCTCTCGGCTTTTCTCGCAGCCTCGGCGTTTTTCACGCCGAGCTGCTGCCACAGCACCTTGGCGCCGATGGCGATGGCATCCTCGGCGATCGCAATGATCTCCCCGGTCTTTCTGAAGCAATCCACGATGTCCACCTTGACGGGGATTTCGCGCAGCGACTTGTAGCACTTCTGCTCGAGGATGGCATCGTATTTCGGGTTCACGGGGATGACGGTGTAGCCGTGCTCCAGCATGTATTTCGCCGCGAAGTAGCTCGGACGGAACCAGTCGCCCGACAGGCCGACGACCGCGATGACCTTGCAGGTCTTGAGTATGCGGCGCAGTCCGGGAATGTCGTCGATCATGGATATTTAGGCAGGGTTCAGCGCGATTCTATCCAATCGGCCCGCGCGGCGCATCGCTGCGGTATAGTTCTTTTTTTGCACGGACACCACGATGACAGGCAAGGGCACAGCGAGAACCGCGGCGCAGGTCCTCGTCGATGCGCTCGGGATCCACGGCGTCGACACCGCTTTCTGCGTGCCCGGCGAGAGCTATCTCGCCGTGCTCGACGCGCTCTACGAGGCGCGCGAGGCGATTCGCCTGATCGTCTGCCGCCAGGACGGCGGCGCGGCCTACATGGCCGAAGCGTACGGCAAGGTCACCGGGCGGCCCGGAATCTGCTTCGTCACGCGCGGTCCCGGCGCGACCAACGCCTCGATCGGCGTGCATACCGCGTTCCAGGACTCCACGCCGATGATCCTTTTCGTCGGCCAGGTGCCGGGCGAGTTCATCGAACGCGAATCGTTCCAGGAGATGGACTACCGGCGCATGTTCGGGCCGATGGCAAAGTGGGTGGCTCAGATCGACCGCGCCGACCGCATGCACGAGTACGTGAGCCACGCGTTCCATCTCGCGATGTCCGGGCGGCCCGGGCCCGTGGTGCTCGCGCTCCCGGAGGACATGCTGACCCAGACCGCAGTCCCCGTCGACGTCGCGCCCTATCAGGTCGTCCAGGCGAGCGCCTCGGTCGCCGACATCGAAAGGCTGCGCGGGCTGCTCGCGCAGTCCAAGCGACCGATGGTGATCCTCGGCGGGACGGTGTGGAGCCGGGAGGCCTGCGGCGACCTGCGGGTGTTCGCGGAGAGCTGCGGGCTGCCCGTCGCCTGCTCGTTCCGATTCCAGGACTTGTTCGACAACCGCCACGACCATTACGTCGGCGACGTCGGCATCGGCATCAATCCCAAGCTGGCCGAGCGCGTGCGCAGCGCCGACCTGCTGCTCGTGATCGGCGCCCGCCTGGGCGAGATGACCACCGGCGGCTACACGCTCATCGAGCCGCCGCGGCCGAAGCAGAAGCTCGTGCACGTGCACGCGGGAGCGGAGGAGCTCGGCCGCGTGTTCCAGGGCGAGTTGCTGATCAATTCCGGAATGCCGCAGATCGCCGCCGCGTTGAAGGGCATGAAACTGGCCGGGAGCGCTTGGAAAACCTGGCGCGAACAGGCGCGCGCGGATTACCTGGAATGGACGAAGCCCGCGGCGAATCCGGGAAAGGTGCAGCTGGCCGAGATCGTCGCGTGGCTGTGCGCTCGTCTGCCCGAGGACGCGATCATCGCCAACGGCGCCGGCAA
>JBGPYQ010000006.1:0-35407 GCA_041493345.1 Gammaproteobacteria bacterium
GTTCTACAATCACAGAAGGCTTCACTCGACGCTGGGCTACATCAGTCCGATGCAGTTCGAGAATAACTGGCTCGCGGCACAGTTGAAGAAGGCCGCATAATCGACCGGCTAAGAACTACGGAATACAGGGGCAAGCTCACTGCAAGCAAATCTGGCCTACCGCGCTGATGAATTGGACTTGCTAGCGTTCTACTTACAAACCGGCTTCAACATCGGCGAAATGGAGTACAACGGGACATTTTTAGAGCTTACGGCGATGTCCAAAATCGTCGATGACTATTACATCGCCTTGGCCGAGGGCGTTCGCGGCAAAAAGCCACAACCAAAGCTCACGCAAATGTGGAAAGACATTTGCGAACGACTGGAAAGGCGAAACTTTCATCAATGGTCCGACGTAGCCGTGGCGATTTTGAGCGTGTCGTATGACGATCAGCACAAACTACAGCCGGCTTTCAAGAAAATCCGAAAGAACGTGCTCAAGAATTGGCGAAAGCCTGATCACCTCTGCTCGACCCTCTTGGTGCCGCCAGCACAGCGGTCCGACGCGATCGCACTCTACGCCTTTCGCGAACGCGATAAGGAAGAGCGTAGGCAGAGAATGAGTGATATTGCGGCGCAGGTATTCGAACACGCGCATGTCAAGAGATGCGTCATTCTTGGAGTCAACATTGACCGGATGGACTATCCTTACTCGACGTTGATTGTTTTCTTCAGGGATGGACCTGCCGGTGCAGGGTTGTAACGCGAACCTCAGAGTGGGACGCTAAATTTTGGGGACATGGTCCCTTGAATTGTCGGGAGCAGCGAGCCCGTGACCGCAACTGCTACATCGCTAAAGGCCCTTCGATCGACGCTGACCGATACGCAGCGAGCCATCCTTGATGACGTGTGGCTGCACGTAAAGACAAGCCATATTGGTCTACCCGAACGACCCCTGCTGGATAAGTACGGTAGGCCGACGCTGCTTTCTGAGGTCCGCAAGCTTGGCGGGACTGTCATATTCAGCGGACACGAGGAAAACAAGATTCGATACAACGTCGGCTTGGTCGGAATATTTCTGACGTCTGATGGTCCTCGTTTGGAAGACCTTACAAAGCGATATCTGTTGGTTCTCCGGGAGCTTTACAAGAAAGACAAGGACATCGAAAGGTTTTCGAGTAAGGATTTGGCCAAATGGGCACCTGATTTTACTGCGAACGAGCTGAAGGAGTTAAAGGAGATCTTATATCGGACGCATGGATCTTTCGCCTCCCGACTAGGGGGCTGGAATGCGGAGGAATGGTTTGTCAGTGTGGACGATGAGGTGGTGGAGCTGAAGAGTATTGAAGATTGGAACGGGTATGTCGACTCGCAAGTTATGAAGTGGCACGACCCTCGGCAGCCGGCTGGTGAAGCTGAACGATCGAGCTACCAGCTCTCAGATTCCAAGCGGGATCCGCTTTTTGACGCGTTTCGAGAAATAAATGCACTAACCTTGAGCGGAAGAACGCCGAGCGAAAAGCAACAACTTGATCTGTCATTCATGACTGACGATCAAGAATTGCGGCTCATACTCGATAAAGACTGGAAAGAATCATGCGAGCTACTACAAGTGGAAGCTTGGAAGAGTTGCGTACTACTATGCGGTGGAATTGTGGAGGGACTTCTTTTGTGGCAGCTTGAAAATACCCAACGACGTGCTAGCGCTAAGACGGACGACGCTAGTAAGGATGTACGCTACGATGGAGAAACCCTTTCCGGTCTTCTCCGACAATCGAAAGAATTGGGTCTACTAGCGGAAGAAGAAGTCTTTTTAATGGAATGGGCACGTCTGTATCGCAATACCATACATCCAGGCAATCACCGCCGTGAGTCGAGGACCGTCAATAGAAGCCACGCATCTCTCGCGCAGATGGTAGTCCAAGTCGTCGCTGCAGGCGTTCGGGGCAAGGCTTCTCAGTGAACCGCCCATGGCAGTTCTCCGCATCACATCAGTCATAAAAATCCGCGAACCCAATCCGTACATACTCGTAAGCGCCGCCCAAGCAAAAGCCATCAAGTCGGGTTGGCGCAAGTCGCTTCCGGTTCTCGTGCGCATCAACGGCAAACCCGCGGAGCCGTGGCGCATCAACATGATGCCGGTCGGCGACGGGAGTTTCTATTTGTACTTGCACGGTGATGTTCGCAAAGCGTCCGGCACGAAGGTCGGCGATCGCGTTCAGGTGGAAGTCGGCTTCGATGCGAAGTACAGGAACGGCCCCTCGCATCCGATGCCTTCGTGGTTCAAGGCGGCCCTGCGCGAAAGTCCGCAGGCCACGAAGAATTGGGAAGCGCTGATCCCGAGCCGGAAAAAGGAAATCCTCCGCTACTTCTCGCGGCTGAAATCGCCGGAGGCGCGCGCCCGCAACCTTGAAAGAGCCCTTCACGTGCTCTCGGGCAAAAAGGGACGCTTCATGGCGCGAGCGTGGGAGTGCACGCTATCACCAATAACGGCCTGATCGACCTGGCCTTCATCGTCGCGACCACGCCGGTCGGGGACCGGACGGTCACGCCGGAATCTCCTGTTGACAGGGGCATTGATACTTCCTACAGTTTCCACGCAAGTTCACCGAAGGAGGGGCACATGATGAAGAAATTCGCGGCTGTGAACGTCCTTTTTCTCCTTTCCCTGTTCCTGTTCGCTGCTCCGGCGCTGGCCCAGTGCCAGCTCGGCGTCCCCGCCATCAAGGTCGGGGCGCAGGGGGCGGCTTCGGGCCCGCACTCGGACTACGGCCGCCAGATCGAGATGGGCGCGACCATGGCGGCTGAGGAGATCAACGCGGCGGGCGGGGTCCTCGGGTGCAAGATCGAGATCAAGTTCATGGACGACGAAAACCGGGCCGCCACCGGCGTGAAGAACGCCCGCTACCTCGTAACCGACTGGGGCGCGCACTTCACGGTCGGCACCGACTCGAGCGGCGTAGCCATGGCGATGGGGCCGGTGCTCGCGGAACTGAAGCGCATCCACTTTTTCACCCACGCGGCGACCCACCGGCTGACCGAGGAGCTGGTGGCGGTAAAAGGCATCAAGGAGATCGTGCGGGTGAGCGTCCCCGTCTACCAGGATGCGATCGTCGCTGCGCTGATCTTCAAGGACCGGAAGGACATCAAGCGCTGGGCCAACATCGGCGCGGACTACGAGTACGGCTACACGTCGTGGAACCTGTTCAAGGAAACCCTGAAGAAATACCGGCCGGACGTGGAATTCGTCGCTTCGGTCTGGGCGCCGTTCCTGACGCTGGACTTCTCTCCGCATATCGCGGCCGTGATGGCAGAGAAACCCGACGCGATCTTCGCAACGCCCTGGGCGGGAGAGGCCGTGATGCTCCTGCGCCAATCGCTGATCCAGGGCGTGTTCGACAACGTCCAGGTCTGGTGGCAGGCGATGGGCGGCTCGGTGGACGTGCTTGAAGGAATCTCCGCGGAAGTCGCGAAGGACCGCTTCAAAGGCAAGCTCTGGGCGACGGCCCGCTATATCCACAACTGGCCGGACACCGCGGACAACAAGGCCTTCATCGAGCGCTACCGGAAGCGCTGGGCGAGGTTTCCCAATTACTCCGCCGAGACCACCTATTCGGCCTTGTTCATCATGAAGGCTGCCGTGGAAAAGGCCCGCAGCATGGAAACCGACAAGGTCCTAGCCGCCATGAAGGGAATGCAGATCAGGAATCCGGGCGGGCTGCGGGTGTTCAGAGACGAGGATCATCAATTCATCTATAACGTTCCGGCCGGACGCGTGGTGGCGGACGAGAAATACCCCATTCCGGTGCTCGGCGACCTGCGGGTGTTCGAGGCGAAGGACTACTACCGGTATCCGCCCTTCACGGCGGTTTCGGCGGCCAAGTAAACGCTTCGACGAAAAGGGCCCCGAGCGGGGCCCTTTCTCTTCCCGCGCGATGGACACGATTGCCTTCCAGGGCCTCATCGGCCTGTCGCTGGCGATGTACCTGTGGCTGATCTCGGCCGGGCTCACGATCATCTTCGGCGTTCTGCGGATCGTGAACTTCGCCCACGGCAGCCTGTACATGGTGGGGGCCTACCTCACCTACACCTTCTACGGCCAGATGGGACTGCCGTTCGGGGTGGCGGTTGTCCTCAGCCTCCTCGGGACGGGGCTGCTCGGATTGGTGATGGAGCGCGGATTCTTGAGCCGGATTTACGGGATCGATGAAGCCTACCAGCTGCTCCTCACCTTCGGCTTCATCCTGATCCTCGACGACGCGGTCAAGATCATCTGGGGCGGGGTCTTCAAGATCCCGCCGATTCCGGCTTTCCTCGACGGCTCCTGGCCCGTGTTCGGCCGATCTTTTCCGGTCTACAACGCGTTCGTGATCGCGGTCGGGATCGTCGTCGCCGCGGTGCTCTGGGCGCTCTTCGAAAAGACCTGGTGGGGACGGATCGTGCGCGCGACCGCCACGGACCGCGAAATGGCGGGCGCCATCGGGGTTAACGTCCCGCGGGTGTTCTCCGCGGTGTTCGTTTTCGGCTCGATGCTTGCAGCGCTCGGCGGCGCGATCGGGACGCCGGTGCGCGTGGTCGCGCCCGGCATCGGCGCCACGATGATCATCCAGGCTTTCATCATCACGGTGATCGGCGGCCTGGGCAACCTCAAGGGCGCGTTCGTGAGCTCCCTCATCGTCGGAGTCCTGAGCGCCTATGGAACGCTTTTCTTTCCCGTGTTCGAGCTGTTCTTCATCTTCGTGATCATGGCCGTCGTGCTCCTTATCCGCCCGCAGGGGCTTTTCACTCGCTAGAGACTGAGACCATGACCGCCCGCCTGCCCTCCCGCCCCGCAATCCTGGCCGTTCTTCTCGTCCTCGCGCTTTTCCTGCTCCCCTGGATTGCCGGGAGCTATCCGATCTATCTCGCGATGCAGATCCTGATCCTGGCGGTGTTCTCGCTCGGCTTCAATCTGCTGTTCGGCTACACGGGGTTGCTCTCGTTCGGCCAGGCCGGCTTCTTCGCGGTCGGGGCCTACGGCTGCGCCAAGATTCTCCTCGTGGTGCCCAATCTCTTTCTCGGGATCGCGGGCGGCGTTGCGGCAGCCGGCGTGGCGGCCTTGCTGCTCGGGATTCTTTCGGTGCGGCACACGCGCATCTACTTTTCCATGCTGACCCTCGCCTTCGGCATGATGATCTTTTCGATCGCGTGGAAGTGGCGGGATTTCACCGGAGGCGATGACGGGCTGGTCGGGATTCCACGGGCGCCGCTGGAAATCCCCGGCCTCGTGAGCCTCAGCGTGGCAACGATGGAGCGCTACTACTACGTGGTCCTGGTGCTCTCGCTCCTGGCGATCTTCGCCATGTACCGGCTGGTGCGCTCGCCCCTGGGCCTCACGCTGCAGGCGATCCGCGACAGCGAAACCCGCGCGGAATTCGTCGGCGTGCCGGTCCGGAAATACCGCCTTATTGCGTTCACCATCGCCGGGCTTTACGCCGGGCTGGCGGGGGCGCTGCTGCCGCCGCTGGAGAATACGGTCACGCCTCCCATCGCGCATTGGAGCACCTCGGCCGAGCCGGTCATGGCGACCTTGCTGGGCGGCGTTCACGCCTTTGCCGGCCCGATCGTCGGCGCGTTCCTCTTTTTCATCATCAAGGACATTATCGTCCGCTTCACCGAGTACTGGCTGATCTGGTTCGGCATCATCGTGGTGGCGCTGGTCATGGCTTTTCCAGGCGGCGTCATGGGAATCTTTGCGAAGCGCCGGACGTGAGCGAACTTCTGAGATTCGACGCTGTAGGGAAGCACTTCGGGGACTTCGTCGCCGTCAACGGGGTGAGCCTGTCGATACCCGCGGGACGGCTCACCGCCATCATCGGCCCGAACGGCGCCGGCAAGACGACCCTCATCAATCTCGCCACCGGGGCGATCCTTCCCGACTCCGGCGCGATCTATCTTAGAGGCGAAGCGATCACGCGCTTGGCGGTGCACCACCGCATCCGCAAAGGCTTGTCCCGATCGTTCCAGATCATGAATATTTTTGCGCGCCTGCCGGTGCTTCATAATATTCTCCTGCCGGTTCTCGCGCGGCGCGGGCGCGCCGGCGTCCCGTTTCACGCCGTGGAGAGCGAGACGCAGGCAGCAGCCGAGGCCAGGCAGATACTGCTGGAGATCGGCCTTGCCGACGAGGAGAGCGTCTTGGCTGGCGTGCTCTCGCACGGAGACCAGCGGCTCCTCGAACTGGGAATCGCGGTCGCGCCCGCGCCCGAGCTTTGCTTCCTCGACGAGCCCTCCTCCGGATTGACTTCCGTCGAGCGCGCGACGGTGCTCGGGCTGATCCGCAAGCTCTCCGCCGAACGGAGCACGACTTTCGTGATCGTCGAGCACGACATGGACGTGGTGTTTTCCCTCGCGGACTGGATCGTGGTGATGAACCGGGGTCGGGTGCTCGCCGAGGGACCACCGGCCGAGATCCGGGAGAACCGCGCCGTGCGCGAAGTCTATCTCGGGGAGGAACTGGCGACGTGATTCTCGCGATTCGCGACTTGGTGACCGGCTACGGGGCGGGCGCGGTGATTCACGGCGTGTCCATCGATGTCGAAGCTGGAGAAGTCGTGTGCCTGCTCGGGCGAAACGGCGCCGGCAAGAGCACGACGCTACGCAGCATCATGGGACTCACCCCCCCTCGCAGCGGGAGGGTCGAATTCATGGGGAAGGAGATCACCGGACGTCCGCCGTTCGAGGTCGCGCGGCTCGGGATCGGCTACATTCCCGATGACCGGCGGATCTTCGCGGACCTGACGGTCGAGGAAAACCTCGAGATTGTCCGGCAAGTGGCGCGCCGTGACGGGCGCTGGACGATCGAGCGCGTCTACCGGCTCTTCCCGGTGCTGACCGAGCTGCGGCTCAAGCGTGGTTCGGGCCTCTCGGGCGGGGAGCAGAAGATGCTTGCCGTCGGCCGGGCCCTCATGGGCAATCCCAGCCTGCTCATCCTGGACGAGCCCTCGGAGGGTTTGAGCCCGTTGATGGTCAAGACGCTGATCGAGGCCATCGGTCAGATCGAGAAAGAAGGCGTCACGCTCCTCGTTGCCGATCAAAACGTAAAGTTCGCACGCCGTGTCGCCGGCCGGGGATACATCATGGAGGAGGGGCACATCCGTTATTCAGGCCGAATGGAAGAGCTGTGGACGAACGAGGAAATAGTGCGGCGCTACCTGGCGGTGTGACCGGCACTCGATAAATCGCTCGATTTTTCCAAGGAGACACCCTGTCGCGGCTGCGTTGCTTCGTCCTGCTCTCCTGCCTCTTTTCCTGTGACGCATTCGAGTGATAGGAAATTCAATCTTGCATCCCATGCCTGCATGGATCAAAGCGGCCCTGCGCAAAAGTGCGGAAGCCATGAAGGACTGGGAAGCGCTCATCCCGAGCCGGAAAAAGGAAATCCTTCGCTACTTCTTGCGGCTGAGCTTGTCGAAGCGTCGAACCACAAACAGAGACCGCACCAGACAAAGCTCCCCAGCCATTGCCCTTCGACAGGCTCAGGGCGAACGGACTTATTCAGAGCTTCCTTAGCGGCCGTGCCCGTCGCCGTGCGCCTTTGCTGCGGGCGGCGCAGGGCGCTTTCCCGCCTGCCCGCGATCGGTGAAACCCTTCGCCTGCGGATTGCGACCGACGTTCGCAGGCGCGACCGGCTGCGGCGCGGGGCTTTGCACGCGAGGAGCGTTGCCCGGGCCCGCATGCGCCTGTGGGGCCGCTGTGACAGGCGCTGTCGGCGGCCGGCTCACGGGGCCGTGGATTTCGGGGCGCGCTTCGCCGCTTCGAGCGGCGGCGGGATTGGCGGAGACGGTGCTTCGCCCGTCGGGGCGGGCGGCGCGCTCAGCGTCCGGCCTGCGCGGATTCGAGCGAGCATCCATGCCGGGCGCGTTCGGACGAGGATGGGCGCCGTGCACGTCCGGCCGATTCAGCGAGCTGTTGCGGGTTGCCGGGGCGAGCGGACCTTGCCAGCGAAAATCGCGCCGCTGGCCGGCGGGCGGGGTGCCGCCGAATCGCTGCTGCAAGGACTCGGTGTGATACGCCACGCCCCGGCGGTGCGCGGGATCGTGCTGCCATGCGACCGGCGCGGTTCTCGCGGGCGCCGGCCGGTTGACGCCCCCTTGGCGATTCACGGTGACGTGGGTGATGTTGACGACGGTGACGTGGCGCTGGCGCCAGTCGCAGGCGCTGAAGAAAAATCCCGCGCCCACGGTGATGCCGACACCCCAGGCGAATCCCGCCGCATATCCGGGATACGCGTAATAGCCGGGCCAGGGCGCCCAGTAGACGGGGGATACGCCGGCCACCACCACGATCCGTAAGCCACGCGCGGATCGTAGTACGGTACGTAGACGACTTCGGGGCTGGCCGGCTCGATGGCGAGGGCCTCCCCCTGCCGGTACACGGTGGCCTGCTCCGTCGATCTCAGATTGCCGGCGGCATACGCCTTCTGCCGCAGGTTCTGCACCGTTTCCATCACCTGCGGCTCCTGCGCGATAAAAACGTCGCCGAGCCGCGCGGTCCACTCGAGCTGCTGGTCCATCATCGCCAGGACCTGCGGGAACGCGGCTAGCGATTTGATGCTGGGATCCCAGTCCCTCTGCTCGACCGCCCTGACTGCCTCCTCTCCCTTGAGGGCGGGGTTCGCCCTTGACCAGCGCGCCGCCTCCACCACCTCGAGCGGATAAGTGGAGGCCATGAAGATCTGCGACAGCAGCGAATCGGGGTAGAGCGCGATCGGCGCGAGCATTTGATCGAGCTCCGGCTGCGTGGCCGCGGCATTGCGCGGCGCAGGCGGATGGGTCTGCGCAAAGGCGACCGACACCGAAAGCAGCAGCACGAGCAGTTGCCGAAAGGCATGTTTGACGAACGCTTTCATGAGCACCTCCTGTTGCAATCGAAGGGTGGCGTGCAGTTCCTTCCGATGGACTCTAACCGAGCGCCGGCCGCACGTTCATTTCGCGCAGCGTTACAAAGTGAAAGCCCCGTACCCGTAGCGACTTCAAACCGCTCGCCAGACCCTCTGCGGTATCGGAACCGGGCTTGTTCATATGGGCGATGATGATGTCTCCGGGCCTGACCGCATTCAGTCGCGCCACGATTGTCTCGCGCTTGAACGTAGCGCCGGCGTCGGCGTTGATTGAAAAGCCCGCCACCTTGTAGCCCATGGCCGCAATGACTTGCAGCGCTTCGGGATCGTACTCGGCGGTGGCGCCGCGGTACCAGCGCGGCGCATTGCCGGTCACCGCCTCCAGGGCTGCCGCGCCGTCGCGCACCTCGCTCTCCAGATGGGCGACATCGGGATTGCCGGCTATGCCGTACACACGGCGACCCAGGCCGATCACTGCCGGCACGTGATTGGCGCCGTGGTCCTCGATATCGAATAGCTCGGGGTGCGAACGCAGCATCGCCACCCCTTCCGCATTGCGCTCGATCCATTTGCGTGTCGCGAACACGGTGGCCGGAATGCGCTCCTCGACCAGGAATCGGATCAGCCTGGCGTCATAGCCGCCGCCGCAGGCATCGAGCGTGAGGGCCGCGATCTTGGTCTCCGGTTGGGGAAGCGCCAGCAACTGGTGAACTTCGACGGGACGAGAACTCGCACCCCCCTCGAGCGGCACGAGTAAGGCCAACACCAGCAGCATTAAGATACGTCTCATGCGTACAGAAACGCACAGGCTGCGCCGGCGGTTGAATCCAATTAGGCAAACTCGATGATTCTGATTGTAAGAATTTATGTCAGCGACTTGAGTGCGGCGCGCGCCCGCAACCTCGAGAAAGCCCTCCATGTGCTCTCAGGCAACAAGGGGCGCTTCATGGCGTGGACGTGGGATAGTGGAGCGTACCTTTGACTAGACTTGAGCGAGCTGTATGAGGTTGCCGCAAGTATCGTCGAATACGGCAACGGTTGCCGGTCCCCCTTAGTTCGACTTCGAACGAAACTTCACGAGCAGCTCGTGCGCTTCCGCGGCCGTGGGCAGGGTGCGTCTGCCGGAAGGTTCCCCTTGACGCTCTGCGCGCTAGCGTACATACGGCGAAATATCTTTGCTGTAGTCTTGCCGACGTTAATGGAGGAGAGACAAATGATGAAATCGAACAAGAGTGTCGTGGCAGTATTGGCGACGGCTGTGCTGATTGCCGGGTTATGCGGATGCCAGAAACAGGAAGGTCCGGCGGAGCGCGCCGGAAAGCAAGTCGACAAGGCCGTCGACAAGGCCGGACAACAGATCGAAAAAGCCGGCGAAAAGATTCAGGACGTCGCGAAAGGCACCAAGAAATAGCCCCGCGATCCGGGGCTTGCTCAGCAGCGGGCGTGCGAGCGGTCGAAGGTCTTCATTTTGTATGTACTGCATATTGTCGGGAGCGGCGCAAGGCGTCTGACGGAGATACGGCGGCAGCGGCGACCTTCGTCCTGTTCAACTCTAACGGAGGCACTCATGGAAGTTCACCAAACAACATTTGTTCAAGGTGTGGCGCTTGCATGCGCCGTGTCAATATGGATGACCGGCTGCGACAACGGCCAGGAAGAGGCGCGCGCACCGGTTGCCAAAACGACCGTGGGGACGGAGATCGACGACAGCGTCATTACGGGACGCGTGCGGTCCGCACTGCTCGGGGACCCGGACGTCAAGAGCCTCGATATCAAGGTCGAAACCCGCAAGGGTCAGGTCCAGCTCAGCGGCTTCGTCGGCACCCAGGCCCGCATCGACAACGCCATCGCGCTCACAAGCAAGGTGGAGGGCGTCAAGGGCGTAGAGAATGGCATGAGCCTGAAGGTCGGGAAAGCGTCGGTGGGCAATACGTTCGATGACGGGGTCATAACCGCCAAAGTCAAGTCCGCCCTGCTTTCCGACCCGGGCGTCAAGAGTTTCGATATCGCCATAGTGACGCGCAAGGGCGAAGTCCAGCTCAGCGGCTACGTCGATAACCAGGCGCAGATCAATCGCGCAATCGATGTCGCGCGGGGGGTGGAAGGCGTGCAAAGCATCGGTAACGAAATGAGCGTCAAGAAATAAGGGAGAACGCTCAAAACCAAATGAGGAGAACAAAGTGGGTATAGGAACGATACTTCTGGTCATCCTGGTGCTGGCGCTGCTGGGCGTGATTCCAACCTGGCCTCACAGCAGGGCGTGGGGTTATGGTCCCAGCGGCGGAGTGGGCTTGATACTGGTGATCGTGTTGATTTTATTTTTGCTAGGCACGATATAGCGGCCATTTGGTGCTGTCCTGATTAGGACAGCACCCGTCATTTTCAATCGCGCTGAGTGTAGCGCTTATACAACCGGAGCATTCGAACATGAACAAAGATCAAGTGAAGGGCGTGGCGAAGGACATTGCCGGCAAAATCCAGGAACAAGCCGGCAAGCTGGTTGGAAGCAAGGAACAACAGGTCAAGGGGCTTTCAAAACAGATTTCCGGCAAGGCGCAAAAGGGCGTCGGCGACGCCAGGCAGACTATTAAGGATTTCAACAAGAGCTAGTCCGGAGGCGCGTCGCCAATCGGCGACGCGATCAAAAGGGGACGCTACACTTCAGCGAGCTGGATGAGGTTGCCGCAGGTATCGTCGAATACGGCAACAGTTGCCGGCCCCGCTTGGGTCGGTTTCGAGCGAAACTTCACGCCGAGCTTCGTCATTCTTTCGTACTCTGCCTGAATGTCATCGACTCCAAATGACGTTGCAGGTATCGCGTCCGCGAAGATCGCTTTCTTGAATGCCTTGGCTGCCGGGTGCGCGTCCGGCTCGAGAAGCAGCTCGACGTCGACGACCTCGCCGCCTATCGCAAGAAGATCGTCGCCGCGGGCGGCAAGATCCACGTCGAGGAGCAGGAAGTGCCCGGCATGGGCACGTTCTCGCTCTTCACCGATCCCGAGGGGCGCATGATGGGAATCTGGAACACGGCCAAGAAGTAGTAGAGCTTCATGAGCGCAAACAGCGGCCCCGGGTACAAGAAGTACCCGAACCATCGCATCACGACCCAGCCGGCGGGCTTACGCGTGCAGGTCACGTTCAACGGCGAAGTCATCGCCGACAGCCGGAATGCCATTCGGCTCGAGGAGGTCGACTATCCCGCCGTCTATTACCTCCCGCGCAAGGACGTGAAGATGGAGAGACTCATCCGCTCGAGCCACCAGACCCACTGCCCGTTCAAGGGCCAGGCGTCGTACTACTCGCTGAAGGACGGCCCCGAGAACGCGGTCTGGAGCTACGAGCAGCCGTACGACGAGATGACGGCCATCAAGGAATTTCTAGCCTTCTACCCCGACAAGGTCGGTTCGATCAGCGCGTCGCGCGAATAGGGCAACTCGCTCTGGCCAGGTCTTCACGATCGCCTGGATGCGCGCATCGGGATTCCACGACAAACACGCCTGGCGGCTTGAGCGCCGGAATTCATTAGATGAGGATTCTGGCCACCGCGTTTCGGATTGATATCAGAAAATATTTTGAACCTTGTCCCGCACACGGTCCTTATGCACACTATTATTAAGCGTTGGGCGTAGACTGTGCTCGCATTAGAGTTGCACAAGCTGATGCGGGTGTAATGACGACGTGAAAATCGATCGACTCTGGAGGGAACGACCATGCTGATGATAGCTGTGGGTTTGTTTGCCATCGCTGCGCTGGGTGGGGTGACGATGGCCGTAATGCATTTTCGCGGCAAGACGCCGCCGCCAGTCGCGCTGGCTCTGCTGCACGGCGTGTTCGCCGCGTCGGGTCTCGTGGTGCTGTTGCTGGCGGTGTGGCCTCAATTCAGCGGGCGTGCAGCCTGGGCGCTGGGGCTTTTTGTCCTGGCGGCGTTGGGCGGCTTCACGCTGGCGCTGGGCTTTCACTGGCGCGGCAAACCGCTGCCCTCCGGCCTCGTCGCGGGGCACGGCGTGCTGGCGGTACTTGCCTTCCTGATCCTGCTGATTGCTGCCTTCAATCTGTAAGCTGAACGGCATGCGCGGCCTCCGACTCATGGGGCACCCCCTGCATCCTGCGCTGGTGCACTTTCCCGTCGCCTTGTGGACGGCGTCGCTGGCAGCGGATGGCGCCGCGCTCGCCACGGGTGCGGCGTTCTGGGGGACGGCCGCCTGGTGGTCCCTCGTGGCCGGGCTGGCGGCCGCCGCCCTCGCGGTCGTGGCCGGATTCGTGGACTATTCGCTGATGCCGCCCAAGCACCCGGCTTTCCGCGCGGCCACCGCCCACATGCTGACAATGAGCTTTAGCGCTCTGTGCTTTCTCGTCAGCGTACTGTTGCGGGGCGGGCCCGAGTCTGCGGCGGGATTCGGCGCGCTGGTTTGCTCCGGCCTCGGTTTTCTCGCGCTGTTGATGGGCGGGTGGCTCGGCGGCACACTGGTTTACCGATTTGGCGTGGCGGTGGAGCCGGCCGAACGGCTGGAGCTGCCGGCCCGCGACGATAGGCAAGCGCACACCACGAGCTGAAACGGTCCGGGCTGTAATCGAAGATCGCAGCGCGCGCCGCCGCCGTCGGTGAAGCGAGGATGTAGTCGAAGCGCCACCGATGTTGCGCTCGCGGCAGAGTCCCTCTGCGGCGCCGCCAAGGTGTAGACTTTCTCGCGGCTCGTCCAGGGGAGAGGATCATGAGCCGATTTTGCCGGCCGTCTGCTCTAGAAAGCCAACCGTGGCGCGGCACGCGCCGCGCGTCTGCTCGCCGCCCTCTGGGCGCCGCCCGCGAGCGCCTCGACTTGCAAATCCGGGAAGAGAAATCGCCATGAATAAGCGCTCAATCGGAATCGCTTCGCTCCTCGCCGCGGTCGCGCTGCTGCCCGCACTCAGCGCAGCGCAGGCCTATCCCGTCAGGCCCGTGAAGATCATCGTCCCCGCCCAGCCCGGCGGCGGCCTGGATCTGATCGGCCGCACCGTCGCCGAGCAGCTCGGCCGCTCGATGGGGCAGTCGTTCATCGTCGAGAACGTCGCGGGCGCCGGCGGGTCCATCGCATCGCAGGCTGCGGCGCGCGCCGCGCCGGACGGCTACACGCTGATGGTGGGGTACGTGGGCACGCACGGCACCAATCCCGCCGTGCGCAAGCTCCCGTACGACGCCGTCAAGGACTTCACCGCGATCGCGATGGTCGGCGGCACGCCCAATGTGCTGGTAGTCAATGCCTCGGTCCCGGTCGCCGACCTTAACGGCTTCATCGACTATGCGAAGAGGAATCCGGAGAAGCTGAACTACGCCACGGGCGGGATCGGCTTGCTCAACCACCTTGCGCTGGAGCAGTTCAGGGCCGCCGCGGGCTTCGACGCGGTGTACGCGCATTACCGCGGCATCGGTCCCGCGATTACCGACATGCTCGGGGGGCAGATCCAGGTGCTGATGCCCGGGCTCGCCGCGGCGCTGCCGCACATCCGCGCGAAGAAGCTGAAGCCCCTCGCGTTGACCGGCCTCAAGCGCCATCCGCTGGTGCCCGACGTGCCCACGTTCGAGGAATCGGGGTTCAGGGGCTTCGACGGCGTGCAGTGGTACGGGATCGTGGGCCCGGCGAAGATGCCCGCGGAGATCACGAGGAGGCTCAACGCCGAGATCAACAAGGCGCTCGCCTCGCCGGCGCTGCAACAGCGCCTGTCGGGCGAAGCGATCGAGCCGATGCCGATGACGCCGGATCAGTTCGGCAAGTTCATCCAGGCGGACATCGCGCGCTGGAGCGCGCTTGCCCGCGAGCGCAACATATCGCTGGACGACTAGCCTGGGTCGCAGTCCACGTGCCCGGCATCGAACCACCGCTGTCGTTGCTTGTTTGGGCTCGTCAGGTGTTCGAGCGGGGCGCCCCGATTCGTGGGCTCTCTGGCAGGTGGCGAATGTCTGCTTTGGCCGGTTCGCGACCTGGCGATAACGACCCAAAACGGGCATTCAACGTCGGACTTTCAAACATTGGGAAATCGGTCTAGTTCCGATTATTGTCCTTGTTTATCGCGGCTTGGCGGCTCTGCGCCCGCACGGCGCCGAATCGGAACTATGGGGCATTTACCGGGGACGGTTGGCGTTCGCGTCTAGCAGACTGTAAAATATCCTGTCCGCTACCTCTTTCTTAGCGGGCAAAGGAGAAAATCATGAACAAATCAGCAAGTCTGTTAGCGGCATTGTTATTTCCAGCGTTTGTGCTCGCAGGTTTCATCGCGACGCCCGCGATGGCGCAGGAGAAGACGAAGGCCGTCAAGCAGGGAACTACCAAGTCCTTGCTCGAAAATGACAAGGTGAAAGCCTACGAAGTTACTTACAAACCCGGCCAAGGAAGCGATTCACGAGACCGTCCGGCTCGTCTCACGCGAGCCATAACGGGCGGGACGATGATGCGCACGTATCCTGATGGGAAGACTGAAAAGGTGGTCTGGAAAACCGGTGATACGAAATGGTTTCCTAAGGAAACATTCGGCAACAAAAATGTGGGAAAGACGGTCGTAAAGTTGCTTGTCGTTCAGCCAAAGTAGACGCAATAGGATCCCCTCTTCGAAAGGGTTTCGACTGATACGACCTCTCGCCAGTGTCCGCTCCTAGCCGATTCCTGACATTGCCTGAAGCTGTCCCCAGCGAGGGCGGGAGGGGCGGGCTCTCCCCAAGTGTTCGTACAGGCCTTCTTACGCCGTAGTCATCACCACCGGCGCATGGTCGCTGGTGCCGAAGCCGGCAAGAACGGCGCAGCTCGCCGCGCGCGCCGCGATCGTCGGTGAAGCGAGGATGTAGTCGAGGCGCCAGCCGATGTTGCGCTGGCGAAGGTTTCGCCAGGGCGCCCACCAGGTGAAGAGATTCGGGTTATCGGGGTCCAGGGCGCGGCCGACGTCCACCAGGTGCTCGCCGAGGAGTTTGTCGAACAGATCGCGCTCTTCTTCCCGCTGTCCAATAATGCCTGGCTTTCGCTCCTTGGGATGCACGTCCATGTCGGTGCGGGTGATGTTCATGTCGCCGCACAGAACGAGCTCGCGCCCTTCGCGGTGCAGTTGCTTCGCCCAAGCCGCGAGCCGGATCATGAAGCCCAGCTTCGCGTCATAGTCCTTTCCGCCGTTCGGTACGTATACAGAGGCGAGAACGAGCTTGCCGAGCTCGGCCTGCACGATTCGCGATTCCATGTCGAATTCAGGGTGGCTGAACGCGGGCTCGGCATCGAACAGTCCCTTCCGGATGTGCAGCGACACGCCGGAGTAGGCGCGAAGGCCGTGCCAGTAAGCGTGGTAATCCTCGAGCTTGCACTGCTCCGGAATCTGCGAAGGCTCCGCCTTCAGCTCCTGCAGGCACACGACGTCCGGACGATCGCGCGCGAGCCATTGGCACAGCTGCGCCTGGCGCGCGCGGATGCCGTTGACGTTCCAGGTGGCGATTTTCATCGAATGAAGCTCAGCACGATCTCGATGATGATCAGGAGCACGATGGAGGCCTCGAGCAGCACCAGCCGGGAGTCCCGGGTCACGTCGAGCACCAGCTCCAGCGCCTCCTGCACGCTGCGGAGCTTCAGCTCCAGCGCCAAATAGCGGTCGGACAGATCGAACTCCGCCCGCAGCTCTTGATAGATGCGGTCGGCCGTCACGTCCTCCCAGACCGCGTCCGGCTTGTCGAGCATGTGCAGGATGGAGAGGACTTCGTTGCGCGTCCCGATGGCGGTGCCGATGAACCGGTGCAGGGGCCGGGTCGCGAATGGCGCCCTGCCCACCTTCTCCAGCCGTTCGACCAGGCGGTCGGTCCGGGAAAACATCTCGTCGACGATGCGATCGTAGTAATCCATGGCCGTGCTCTGCGCGACGGTCATCGCTACCACGCTCGCGCCTTCGAAGGTGAGCTTGTCGACGACAAGCACGCCGTCTTGAACGTCGGGTCGCGCGCCCGGCCTTTCGCGCACCGTGAAAGATTCTTCAAAGCCCAGCGCGTTCGTCAGCCCGGGCCGGGCGGCGTGCAGGCGCGCCACCTGCGCCTCGCGTTCCGCGGGCGGCACGTTGTGGAAGACCATCGCGCCAAAAGGATAGACAAAGACGGTTCCCCCCGCGGGTGTCGTGTACCAGAGCTCGTGCGGAGTGCGCTTCGCCTCCGGAAAGAAGGGCGCGAGTTCCTTGAGAGCCAGGTTCTCGACGAACGCGACGGCGTGGAAGGTGTGCGCGGGGGAGGTCATCGCTCTTGAGCGATATTGTCATCCCGAGTGCGGTCAGGTACGCCATGCGCTGGAAATTCCTCGCCTTGCACAGGATGACAGCCCGGCTCAGCGCCGAACGAAACTTTATCTCACTTTTCTGCGACGGCCTTGAGGTTGGCAAGACCGGTCTCGAAGTCCTTGCCGACCATGCTGTCCATACTTAAAAACACCTGCATGACTTTCGCAAAGTAGGGATTGGGGCCGTGCATGGCCCACGTGATGTTCGTCGCGTCGCCTTTGGGCTCCAGCGTGAGCTCGACGATGTTGTGGGCTTCGAACGGCTTCAGAAAATCCAGCTTGATCGCGACTTTGGAAGGCGGAACCGACTCCGTGATCTCCATGCGTCCCTGGCCGACATCCCTGTTCCCTTCCCACGCGTACGTGGCGCCCTTGCCGCTCGTCGCGGTGCCGAAGGTTCTTTTCATGGCAGGGTCTTTTTTCTCCCAGGGCGACCAGGCGTCCCAGCGCCGGAAGTCGTTGAGTACAGCAAAGATCTTCTCCGGCGGCGCCTTGATGCTCGCCGCGCGCTGGACACGGAAAGTGTCGGGCTTGGTCGCGGCATAGGCGAGGACCGCGGCAATCAGAACAACGACGACGATGGCAATGGTCTTGAACATGACGATCTCCTTTTTCTCAGAACTCCACCATGACCCTGAAGCCGCCGTAGATCATGCGTTTGGCGTCGAAAGGCATCGCCTTGGGGTCCATCATGCTCGCGAGGCGCGGGTCTTTCATCACCTTGGCCATTACCCGGTCGCGCTGCTTGCGGGACTTGTACACGATCCACGAAAACCAGACGACCTCGCCGGCCTTGAGCTTGACGCTCCGCGGGAACGAGGTGCGCTTGCCCCATTTCACATCGTCGGCGATGCATTCCCGGTACGCGAGCGCCCCATGCTCGCGCCAGATCTTGCCGGCCTTGAGCGCCATTCTGCGGTAAGCATCGATCTTCTTCTTGGGGACGGGAACAACGAATCCATCGACATAATTGGCCATGAAAAATCTCCTTGAGGTTGAGGTGGTTCAAGCAGTCTCCCTGCCCGCAGTGACTCGTTCCGCGTTACTTCTTCGCGAGCCTGGACTCCAGTCGAGTAGCGTACGCTCCGCGCACGATGCAATGCAACTCGCGCGCACGGCGCACGCTACGTTTCCAATTTCGCAACACGCTAGGGCCTGGCGTCTCGCTCGGTCCTGAGCGCCTCGACCTGGATGCGCAGCGTGACCTCCGGCTTGAAGCCGTACTCCTTGCCGTATTCCATGCCGAAGTCGCTGCGCTTGAAGCTGCCGAAGGCGTCCGCGCCACAGAGTTCGCGTTTGAAGAGCGGATGCGGGATGCACTTGAACGAATTGATTTTCAGGGCGACCGGCCGGGTTACCCCGTGCAGGGTCAGCTCCCCGGTCACCCGGGTCGGCGCCCGGTCGACGAAACGGCCCAGCTTTCCCTTGTAGGTCGTCGTCGGATAATTGGCCGCGTCCAGTTGATCGGGGCCGACGACATATTCACTCAGCTTCGCGTGGCCGAAGTCGATGCTGGCCGTCTCGATCGTGATGTCCACGGTTCCCGTTCCGGCAGCCTTGTCCAAGGTCACCTTGCCGCTGGTCTTATTGAATCTGCCGCGCCAGATTGACAGGCCCATGTGGTCGGCCTCGAAGCTGGGATAGGTGTGCTCGGGGTCGATGTTGTAGTTCACCGGTGCGGCCAAGACGGCGCCGCAGGCGGCGAGGCCGACAGAAATCAGAAGGGTGTGTTTCATAATGCGCTCCTGTATTTTGCCAAGTGTTCCTCGAGGCGTCCAAGGGTCTGGTTCATCCCCTCGACGGCGCCGTAAGTCTTGACGACGTAGTCGCGCGCCTTGGCCGACGGGAAGATCGCCCGCATGCTGAGCCTGGTCTTGCCGTCCCGCTCGGCAAAGGTCACCGTCACCTGGAAATTCACCGGTTCGAGGTCCCTGTCTTCCTTGTCCCCGGCCCCGCCGTGCTTGTAGACCAGGCGCTCCGGCTTTACGACCTCGGTAAAAGTGATCTTGTTCTGGTAGTCGCGCCCGTCGGGGCCGTGCATGACGAAGCGCCAGACGCCGCCCGGCTTCACGTCCATGCTGTAAGTCGTGGTCGTGAAACCTTTCGGCCCCCACCACTGCCCGATGTGTTCCTGTTCGGTCCACACCTTCCACACGAGCTCGCGCGGCGCATCGAAGATGCGCGTGGTCGCGATCTCCCGATCGCCGACGAGCGTCGCGAGGCTATTGCTTTCGGCCATGCTTCATCTCCTTTACGACGTATTCGGCGAGGCGCTCGATGCTCTCGGTCCAGCCCTGCTTCTGCCCGCGCCCGTAGGGCTCCGTCGGCACCGTCTGTTGCACCGTGAGCCGCGTCCTGCCGCCTTCCTCGGCGAAGGTCACCGTAGTGAGGAGCTCGTTGCCTGGAGCATTGTCGATGATGGCGGTGAAGACGATCCGCTCCAGCTCTACGATCTCGCGATACACGCCGTGGAACGGGTAGTCCTTGCCGTCGGGCCCGCGCATGACGAAGCGATAGGCGCCGCCCGGGCGGAAGTCCAGCTCGCAGCCAGGCAGCGTGAAGCCGTTCGGACCCCACCAGCGCGCCAGGTGCGCGGGTTGGCTCCAGGTTTCGAAAACGAGGCGGCGCGGCGCGTCGAGGAGGCGCGTGACGACGATTTCGCGGTCGGCCGCAGTTTTGACTTCGCGCGCCGCGCTCATGACTGCAGCTTCGCCAGATAGGCGAGGAGCTGTTCCATGGTGCCGCCCCAGCCCGTCTCCATGCCCGCACGGCCGGCGTCGAAAGTCTTGCGCTCCACTTCGGTGGCCTTGTACGGAACCCAGGTCAGAGTGAATTTCGTTTTGTTTCCCTGTGCGATGAAAGTCATTGTCGACAGCGTGAACTGCGGCCAGTCGGGCGCCATGGGGTGCCGGGTGATACCGCCCTTTTCGTCCGAGAAGCACTGGATGAGCACGATGCGCTCGGGCGCCGCGATCTCGCGAAACTCCCATTTTCCCCACATCGGCTTGCCGTCGGGTGTTTCCAGGCCGTAGTGATAGATGCCGCCGACGCGGAAATCCATCTTGGCGGCAAGTATCTTGAAGCCCTTGGGGCTGAACCACTTGCCCAGGTGCTCCCCCTGCGTCCAGACCTTCCACAAAAGATCCCGCGGGGCATCGAAGATGCGCGTGATCAGAAACGCCTCGCCCGCCGCTTCGTCGGCGGAACTATTTTTTGCGGCCATGCGGTTTCTCCTTTCGCTGCAGTTCCTTCAGGTAGTCATCCAGGCGATCGAAACTCTCCTCCCAGAAACGGCGGTAGTGCTCCACCCAGTCGGCGATCCCCTTGAGCGGGGTCGCCTTAAGCCGGCAGGGCCGCCACTGCGCCTCGCGTCCGCGCGCGATGAGCCCGGCGTGCTCCAGCACCTTGAGGTGCCTGGAGACGGCGGGCAGGCTCATCTCGAAGGGTTCGGCCAGTTTCATGACCGAGGTTTCTCCCGAGGCCAGGCGCGCAAGGATCGCGCGCCGCGTGGGATCGGCGAGGGCGGCAAAGGTGGTGCTGAGGCGATCGGGAGACATGTTCTTTATACCGTCACTGTACTTAACCGATAGGTTAAATACAAACCGGCGCCTTGTCAAGCGAGTCTCTTGGCATATCTTTCGTCGTCCCCGCGGAAGCGGGGACCCAGTGGATCGCACGACGCTGGATTCCCGCTTTCGCGGGAATGACGCGGAGTTTAGGTCTTCAGACGGTATCCAGTCTTGAAGATCCACGCCACGATCGCGAGCGAGATCGCCAGGAACACGCCGGTCATGGCGAGGCTCACGCCGACGCCCACGTCGGCGAGCCCGTAGAAGCTCCACCGGAAACCGCTGACCAGGTAGACCACGGGGTTGAACAACGAGACTGTCTGCCAAAACGGCGGCAGCATGTTGATGGAGTAGAAGCTGCCGCCCAGAAAGGTGAGCGGAGTGATGATCAGAAGCGGTATGGCCTGAAGCTTCTCGAAACCGTCCGCCCAGATGCCGATGATGAAGCCGACGAGGCTGAAGGTCACCGACGTCAGCACGAGGAAGAGGATCATCCACACGGGATGCTCGATCCGCAGCGGCACCAGCAGCGCCGCCGTCGCGAGGATGATGAGGCCGAGAACGACCGACTTGGTCGCGGCCGCCCCCACGTAGCTCACCACGATCTCGAGATAGGAGACCGGGGCCGACAGGAGCTCGTAGATCGTCCCGGTGAACTTCGGAAAGTAGATACCGAACGACGCATTGGAGATGCTCTGCGTCAGGAGCGACAGCATGACGAGGCCCGGCACGATGAAGGCGCCGTAGCTGACCCCCTCGACCTCGGGTATGCGAGCGCCGATCGCCGCGCCGAAGACGACGAAGTACAAGGCCGTCGAAATCACCGGGGCGATGATGCTCTGCATCAGCGTGCGCCTGGTGCGCGACATTTCGAACTTGTAGATCGCGCGTATCGCATAAACGTTCATGGCGCTCATTTTCTGTCGCTCACCAGGGTGACGAAGATATCCTCGAGCGAGCTTTGCGTCGTATGCAGGTCCTTGAACCGGATGGCGGCCCCGGCCAGGTCTTTCAGGAGCGCCGCGATGCCGGCTCGATCGCCTTGCGCGTCGTAGGTATAGATCAATTCGCTGCCATTGCCCGATAGCTCCAGGTTGTGGGCGGAGAGCCCGGGCGGGATACGCTCCAGCGTGTCCTGCAGCTGCAGCGTCAATTGTTTCTTGCCGAGCTTGCGCATCAGCTCGGCCTTGTCTTCCACCAGGATGATCTCGCCCTTGTTGATCACCCCGATCCTGTCGGCCATCTCTTCGGCCTCGTCGATGTAGTGGGTGGTGAGGATGATGGTCACGCCGGCGATCTGGAGCGAGCGCACCAGCTCCCACATGTCGCGCCTCAGCTCGACGTCGACGCCCGCGGTCGGCTCGTCGAGAAACAGGATCCGCGGCTCGTGCGACAGCGCCTTGGCGATGAGGAGGCGCCGTTTCATGCCGCCCGAAAGGGTAATGATCTTGCTGTCTTTCCTCGCCCACAAGGACAGGTCCTTCAGCACCTTTTCGAGGTGCGCGGGGTTGGCCGGCTTGCCGAAGAGACCCCGGCTGAAGGACACCGTGTTCCACACCGTTTCGAATGCATCGGTCGTCAGTTCCTGCGGCACGAGGCCGATCATGGAGCGGGCGGCGCGGTAGTCGGCGACGATATCGTGACCGTCCACCCGAATGCTGCCTTCGCTCGGATTGACGATCCCGCAGATGGTGGCGATCAGCGTCGTCTTGCCGGCGCCGTTGGGACCCAGCAGCGCGAAGATCTCGCCGCGGCGGATGTCCAGGTTGATGTTCCTGAGCGCCAGAAGGCCGGAGGCGTAGGTTTTGGAGAGGTTCGTGACGGAGATGATGGCGTTCAATTGCTAACCCGCCTTCGGCGGAATGATGGGAAGCAGCAGATACGACGCCATTGCCCCTCCGGTATAGAGCGTGTTCACGGCGCCGGCGTTGTAGTCCGCGTGGTAATGGGTGTAAGGCGCGCTGCCGATTCCGTCGCGCGGCTGGATATCAAGCCGGATGCGATGCCTCTTCCTGAACACCATGCAGGTCGGCCAGATTTCGACCTCGACCCGCACGACCTGACCCGGCTTCAACCATTGGCGCTCATCATGCGCGTGGTACGGCCGATACGTCACGGACAGCGCAGCATCGAGCTTGCGGTGCGAAGCGCGCAGCCAGCCCTTGGCGACGGGCACCGGCTGGCTCTGCTGACCGAGCTCGAACACGTCCTTACCATCCGGCGCGATGTTGCGGAGGGTCGCGAAGATGTCCATGTCCTCGGTGGTGCTGGACACCCCGAGCACCAGCACCACGGGTCCCGTTACTTCCGTGTCCTGCGTGAGCGGCGCCGTCTCGAACGACACGCCCAACTGCGGAAGGCTGCCGGCAAGCGCGGTCGATGTCCAAGACGCGGAGGCCACACCTGCCTTGGTCATTCCGCTCGCGGAGTAGGACACCGAGGTCGTCCTGCGCGGTGCCTGCGCAACGAGCGCGCCTTCGGTCTCTTCGCCGCGGCCGCGGGATGCCGGTTGCAGATAGAACCGGGTCCATTGCGTTCGCTCAAGCGGCCATTCGTTCTCGGAGCGCCACTTGTAGTTGCCGTGACCGCCCTTGCGGATGAGGAGTTTCACCGGCGGCTCGCGCATGATGCCGGTGTCGGTTCCTTTCAGCCAGTGATCGAAGAAGCGCAGCTGATCCCTGCGGCCCTCTTCGGAATAAAAGGAGTGATAGTGCGTGCCGGCGTGGATGCGCAGCTTCTTGTGCTTCGAGGCGGCGCGCAGATAGCCTTCGGTGTTGCCGCGCAGATGCAGGTTCGCGCCGCTCCAGTTGCCGGCGCTGTAGAGCGGGATATCAATATTTTCCCAGAGCGCGCGCCGGCGGTGCCACCACTCGCCGTCGAGGCTGTTGTGCATGTATTCCCACAGCCAGGGCGTGGAAAACGAATCCGTTGCCTGCGGCTTGCCGAGCTGGTGATGCGCCATGTGGTTGTTCCACCAGTTGCTGGCGAAACCGAACGAGAAAATCCCGCCGTGATAGCCGAAGTCGCGGTACATGTCGGCCGCGCCTTCCCAGGGGATCATCGCCTTCAGCGAAGGCGGCTTGAGGCTCGCGACCAGCCACTGCGTCATCGCGTAATAGGAAATGCCGCTCGTGCCGACGCGCCCGTTGCTCCAGGACTGTTTCGCCGCCCATTCGATGGCATCGTAGAAATCGCACGCTTCCGAAGGCGACCAGGGATCGGTGCGGCCGGGGGATTTTCCCGAGCCGCGGCCGTCCACGCGCAAGGCGATATAGCCACGCGGTACCCACCACAGCGGGTTGACCGTCTCCCAGTTCATGTGTTCGTTCGGTTTCTCCTCCAGGTCCGGAGGAGGGACCCAGAGCTTGTCCTTCTGGTAGGAGCCGAGATTGATGATGACGGGAAAACGCCCGGCCGATTTCGGGCGGAAGACGTCGGCCTTCAGCCGGGCGCCGTCGCGCATCGGGATCTCGAGGTCTTTCTCGACGACGAGGTCGTGGCGCGGCTGCGACCCGCGCTCGCCTGTTGTCTTTCTGGCCAAGCGGCTACTCGATCTTGATCTTCGCCTCGCGCAGGAAATCCCCCCACGCGTGCGTTTCCTTCTCGACCAGCTGCTGGAACTGCGCCGGCGAGGGCGAGAGCGTGACGTCGAGCATTTGCTTGGCCAGTTGCTCTTTCATCTGCGAGTTCGACAGGACCGCGGCGACGGACCGGTAGATCTTGTCGATGATCGGCTTCGGAGTTGCCGCGGGCGCGAACATTCCCTGCCACGCATTGGTGCCGATCCCGGGAAATCCCTGTTCCGCCATCGTCGGCACGTTTGGAAGCTCGGCGAGCCGGTTCGGCGCGGTGGTCGCAATCGCCTTCATCCTCCCCGCGCGTACTTGCGGCAACGCCGAGGACAGATTGAGAAAGGCCACGGGCGCCTCCCCCGAGATGATGGCCGGAATCATCTGGCCCGCTCCGCCCTTGTAGGGAACGTGGGTGAGCGTGATTGCAGCGGCCTTCTGGAGTTTTTCCATGTCGAGGTGCGGGTAGCTTCCCAGGCCCGCGGACGCATAGTTGATCTTGCCGGGATCCTTTTTCGCGAGCGCGATCAGATCGGCGACCGAGTTGGCGGGAAAACCCGCCGTCGTCGCGATGATGTGCGGAATTTCGACCAGTTTCGCGATGCCCACCAGATCGCGAGACGGCTTGACCTGCAGCTGATGCGCGAATGTGTTTTCGTTGATGGTGTTGGTAGAGACATTGCCGACGAACAGGGTGTAGCCGTCGGCGGGCGCCTTCGCAGCGGCTTCCAGCGCGAGGTTGCCCGAGGCGCCTGGACGGTTTTCCACGAGGACGCTCTGACCCAGCGACTCGGTGAGTTTTGCGGCGACGATGCGGGCGATGATATCGGTTGCCCCGCCCGGAGCGTAGGGCACGAGGATCTTTACCGGACGGTTCGGGTAGGACTCGGCTGATTGGGGGGCGACGCGAAATGGCAGCACCGCAATCGCCATGCCGGAAAGGCAGGCGACACCTATCGCCGCCCGGGGCAGGCTGAAAATTCCGTGCCATCGGATTGCTCGCAGCATGAACTCTCCTCGGTTTTCCAGAATTTGACCGGATCCGCGCGACTGTTTTGGCTCAGCCTTCGGGAACTTCTCCTTCGCCATCATAACGCTATCCGCAAGCCGCGCAAATTCGGCATGCGCCTGGGGTACCCTGATTCTTTGCGAGCATGCGCAGGCCGGCAAGGCGATAGAATAACGGGTCGTGTCGGCGCACGGCGCGGAACCTGGGTTTCCGCAGCATGCCGGGCGCCGCAGGTCGCGCAATCGGTCGGGACGGAATTCATGAAACCGAGTGGTCAACGTCTGGCATGCTCGCTGCGAACGCTCGACGGCTGCGTCGGTGCCTACGACGTGTATCCGGGCGAGGCGCCTAAATCCATTGCAAGAGTCGATCCGGTCAAGTGGGACAGGCAGCCGGAACGGGAAGTCCTGGAAGCGGCTTTCTCGATGGTCGGCGATATGGGGATGACCGGGCGCATCTTCCGGCTCAACCAGTACCAGTGGCGCGCGCTGACCAAGATCAAGTTTGAAGAGCCGTTTTACGCTTCAATCCTGTGGGGCGGAACTCCGTTCAAGGTCGTCGAGGACGCAACCATGCTGGCGAGGCGCCTATCCTGAGCGGCCGCGGGACGGATCCGCGGTGGATCCGGCAATACATCGGTCGGCCCGGCATGGGCCGGAGGCAGACAATTCCGTATAATCACCCGGACGCGGCCTGTGGCGCCGGAAGCGATCACGGCGGGCCTCCCCGCATTGCAGCTTAGTGAACCTGGTCAGGTCCGGAAGGAAGCAGCCACAGCTATTCACTGCAAGTGCCGGGGGTAAGGCTCGCCACCCTAAGCGGGATTCAGGACTCAGGGCTAGGAATCCGGGGAAAATCGCTCGGCACGCCGATCGATGACGTTTCTCTGAATCCTGAATCCCTGATCCTGAATCCTTTCTCCGGCGCCTCGGCTCCGCTGCTAAAATTCCCATATGTCCTACCAGGTTCTCGCCCGCAAGTGGCGCCCGCGCGTATTCGAGTCGCTGGTCGGGCAGGAGCATGTCGTCAAGGCGCTTGCCCACGCGCTCGACCAGAATCGCCTGCATCACGCCTACCTGTTTTCCGGGACCCGCGGAGTCGGGAAGACCACGCTCGCGCGGATACTCGCGAAAGCGCTGAACTGCGAAACCGGCATCAGCTCCCATCCGTGCGGAAAGTGTTCCGCCTGCGTCGAGATCGACGCCGGCCGTTTCATCGATCTGATCGAGGTCGACGCCGCCACCAACACCAAGGTGGACGAGATGCGGCAGCTTCTGGAGAACTCGGTGTACGCGCCGGTCCGCGGACGGTTCAGGGTGTATGTGATCGACGAAGTTCACATGCTCTCCACCTCGGCGTTCAACGCCATGCTGAAAACCCTTGAGGAGCCCCCCGAGCACATCAAGTTCATCCTGGCCACAACCGATCCCCAGAAGATTCCGCTCACGGTGCTGTCCCGCTGCCTGCAATTCAACCTGAAGCAGATGCCGGCGCCGGCCATCGCCGGGCATCTCAGGAAAATCCTCGCCGAGGAAAAGATTCCGGGCGAGGACGCAGCGCTCGGCTTGCTCGCCGCCGGCGCGCGCGGGAGCATGCGCGACGGATTGTCGCTGCTGGATCAGGCGATCGCGTACAGCGCCGGAAACGTGACGGAGAGCGCAGTGCGTTCCATGCTCGGGACGATCGATGACTCGTTTCTGTATTCCATCCTCGAAGGGCTCGCACGCGGAGACGCCCAGGCCGTGCTCGCGCTTGCGGACGACATGCAGGCGCGCAGCGCGGCCTTCGATGCTGCGCTCCAGGAGCTTGGGACGCTCTTGCACCGGATCGCCCTTGCGCAGCGGGCACCGGATGCGGTCTCGGCGAAGGGCGAGGCGCGCGAGCGGCTGCTGGGCCTCGCCGCAGCGATCGATCCGGAAGACGTGCAGCTCTTTTATCAGATCGCCATCCAGGGCCGCCAGGATCTGCCTTTTGCGCCGGACGAATACGCCGGCTTCACCATGGCCTTGCTTCGCATGCTGGCATTCCGGCCTGCCACGGGCGATGTTGCAGGAGCGCAAGGAGGCAAGTCGGGCAGAACGCCGGCGGATTCCGTGCAAGCGGAGACGGTTCGCAAGCCGGGCGCACAATCGGCGTTCGACGGAGATTGGCCGAAACTTGCCGGTTCGCTCAAGCTCGGGGGCATCGCCAAGCAACTCGCCCAGGCGAGCGAGCTGAGGCGGTTCGAGAGCGATTCCCTCGAGCTGTGCATTGCGCCTGCCGTGAAGCATCTGGCCGAGAAGAACTACCGCGACAAGCTCCGGGCTGCATTGCAGGAGTATTTCGCAAGACCGATACAGCTCACGGTGCACATTGGCGCGACTGCGGGAAACACCGTGCGCGATCGGGCTGCCACGGCGATCAGCCAGGATTCATTTGTTCGCGACCTCGTCGAGAATTTCGACGCGACGATTGTCGAATCCTCGATCAAGCCGTCACCGTAGCGGAGGCATCATGATGAAAGCGCAACTTGCCGGGCTGATGAGGCAGGCCCAGCAGATGCAGGAGAACATGCAAAAGCTGCAGGGGGAGCTGGGCTCGATCGAAATAGAAGGCCAGTCAGGTGCGGGAATGGTGAGAGTGACGATGACCTGCAAGCATGACGTGAAGCGCGTGCATGTCGATCCGTCGTTGCTCGGGGACGACAAGGAGATGCTCGAGGACCTGGTGGCGGCCGCAATAAACGACGCCGTACGCAAGGTCGAGGCCACGGTTCAGGAGAAGATGTCCGGGCTGACCGGCGGGCTGGGCCTGCCGCCGGGGATGAAATTGCCGTTCTAGGACCTGCGCTTCAACTCCGTTTGCTTTGATGAAGTCGCCTTCCTCCCTCGAGGACCTGATCGAAGCCCTTCGGTGCCTTCCGGGCGTGGGTCCCAGGTCGGCGCAGCGCATCGCCTATCACCTGATGCAGTACGACAAGCCGGGCGCGGCGAGATTGTCCAAAACGCTGGCCCAGGCTCTGGAGAGCATTCAACGTTGCGCCAAGTGCAACAGTTTCACAGAAAGCGAGCTGTGCGGCTTTTGCGGCTCGGCGAAGCGCGATCCGTCGCAGCTGTGCGTCGTCGAGACTCCCGGCGATCTGCTGATGATGGAACAGACCATGGCCTACAACGGCCTGTATTTCGTGCTCATGGGCCGGATTTCGCCGCTCGATGGCATCGGCCCGAAGGAGATCGGGCTTGACATCATGCAGCGGCGGCTGGGCGACGGCGTGGTCAAGGAGGTTATTGTTGCCACGAACTTTACCAACGAGGGCGAGGCGACCGCGCATTACATCGGAGAGATGCTGAAGGGGCGCGGCCTGCGCGTCACCCGCATCGCCCGCGGCATCCCCGTCGGCGGGGAGCTCGAGTACGTGGACTCCGGGACGCTCGCCCAGGCATTGGCGGAACGGAGGTCGGTGTGACCCCGCCTCTACGGGGCATCAAGGTCATTGAGCTGGGGCAACTGATTGCCGGTCCGTTTGCGGGAAAATTCTTCGCGGATTTCGGCGCGGAAGTGATCAAGGTGGAGCCGCCGGAGGGCGATCCGCTGCGCAAGTGGAGGAAGCTCCACAAGGGTACGTCCCTGTGGTGGTACGTGCAGAACCGCAACAAGAAGTCCGTGACCATCAACCTGCGATTGCCCGAAGGACAGGAGATCGTTCGCCGCATGGCGAAGGATGCCGACGTGGTGATCGAAAATTTTCGCCCCGGAACGCTGGAGAAATGGGGCCTGGGCTACGACCGGCTCGGGGCACGCAATCCCGGCCTTGTCATGCTCCGGCTCTCGGGCTACGGGCAGACCGGACCGTATCGCGATCAGGCCGGGTTTGGCGCAATCGCCGAGTCGGTGGGCGGTTTGCGCTACGTCACCGGTTTTCCCGACCGGCCGCCGGTGCGCCCCAACCTATCCATCGGCGATTCTCTGGCCGCGCTGCACGGGGTGATCGGCGTGCTCATGGCGCTGCACCAGCGCAATGCAAACGGAGGCAAGGGCCAAATCGTGGACGTGGCATTGTATGAGGCCGTCTTCAACATGATGGAAGGTGCGCTGCCGGAGTACGACATGTTCAAGGAATTGCGCGAACGCACGGCGAGCAATCTCACCGGCATCGTGCCTTCAAACACCTATCTCACCCGCGACAATCAGCACGTGGTGATCGGCGCCAACGGGGACAGCATCTTCAGGCGGCTGATGAACCTGATCGGCCGCGCCGACCTCGCCGACGATCCGTCGCTTACCGATAATGCAGGGCGCACGATGCGCGTTGACGAGCTTGATCGGGTGATAGGAGAATGGACCGCGAGGCACAACGCGGACGAGCTGGTGCGAATCCTGAACGAAGCACAGGTGCCTAACGGCAAGATCTACAGCATGGCCGACATTGCCCGCGATGCGCAATATCTGGCCCGCGACATGATCCGGCAGGTCAGGCTGAAGGACGGAACGCCGCTCAAGGTGCCGGGCATCGTGCCCAAGCTCTCGGACACGCCGGGCGACATCGGTTGGGTCGGGCCGGACCTGGGAGAGCACACGGCGGCCGTCCTTGCCGCGCATGGCTACAGCGAGGCGGACATTGCGGGACTGCGGGAGAGCCGGGCGATCTAGCGGATCCCGCGCCGGGTTTCGTCACAGGAGCTGCAATGCAGCACACGTACATACACGAGGTGGTGACCCGCGACGGCTTCCAGATCGAGCCACAGTTCATCCCGACAGAACGCAAGATCGAGCTTCTGGATGCCCTATCGGAAACAGGCCTCTCGAAAATCGAGGTGACCTCTTTTGTTTCTCCCAAGGCCGTGCCGAACCTGCGCGATGCCGAGGCGGTCATGGCGGGAATCAGGCGCAACTCTTCCGTGAAGTATGTCGCCCTGATTGCCAACCTCAAGGGGGCGGAGCGCGCGATCGCCGCCCGTGTGGACGAGGTGAACCTCGTCGTTTCGGTCTCCGAAACCCACAATCGGGCCAATGTGCGCCGCACTACGGATTCGTCTTTCGAAGAGTTCGCGGAAATCGTGCGGGCCCTGGACGGGACCGGCATGACGATATCCGGTGCGCTGTCCACCGCGTTCGGCTGTCCTTTCGAAGGCAGGCAGGCAGCCGGGCGAGTGATGCAATTCGTGCATCGCTACGTGGATCTGGGCGTCGACAGCGTCACACTTGCCGACACGACGGGCATGGCAAATCCGAAGCAGGTGCTCGCGCTTTGCATGGAGGCGAAAGAGCGCTGGCCGGAGCTGGAGCTTGCTCTGCATTTTCATAACACTCGAGGCATGGGTCTGGCCAACGTGCTGTCCGGTCTTGCGGCCGGCATTTCGCATTACGAAGCCTGCCTGGGCGGCCTGGGCGGATGCCCGTTTGCACCCGGCGCGACCGGAAACATCTGTACCGAGGATCTGGTTCACATGCTCGAGTGCATGGGCTATTCGACCGGCGTCGATTTGAACGGGCTGCTGGCGGCGTCCAGATTGCTGGGCGCCATCGTCAACCACGAGCTGCCCGGCCAAGTGGTGAAAGCCGGAAAAACGACCGAATTGCATGCCGTTCCGGCGGACCTGCGCTAGGCGGACCGAGATGATCAGGCCCCATGCGACGATCAAGGGACGCGGCGCGGCGGACAATCCGCAGGGGCGTTTCGAGAAGCTCGCCCGCATACACGAGCACGAACCGGAAACCGGGATTCCGTCCCGGCCTGAGACCGTGGTCACGCTGCAGGATGCGCGCCACATCATCACACGCAACGAATCGCCCGATCTTCCCTTCACGCAGTCGATCAATCCCTACCAGGGCTGCGAGCACGGCTGCGTTTACTGCTACGCAAGGCCGAGCCATGCCTATCTCGGGCTCTCTCCCGGGCTTGAGTTCGAAACCCGGCTGTTCGCCAAGGCCAATGCGGCCGAACTGCTGCGCAAGGAGTTGTCCCGGCCGGGTTACTGTTGCGAGGTAATATCGCTGGGCGCGAATACCGATCCGTATCAGCCGATCGAGCGCGAACATCGCATCACTCGCGGCGTTCTGGAAGTGCTGCGCGAATTCCGCCATCCGGTAGGAATCGTCACCAAGGGTTCGCTGATCGAGCGCGATCTCGATCTGCTTGCACCCATGGCGCAAGAGGGGCTGGTCCACGTATTTATTTCCATCGGCACGCTCGACGGAGAGATCGCCCGCACCCTCGAGCCGCGCGCGGCGGCGCCTTATCGCCGCATCGAGACGATCCGTCGCTTGAGCGGGCAGGGTGTTCCCTGCGGCGTTCTCGTTGCGCCGATCATTCCGTTCCTGAACGATAAAGACATGGAAGCGGTGCTCGAGGCTGTGAGCGAAGCGGGGGCGCGGATGGCCGGCTACACGCTGGTAAGGCTGCCCTGGGAGGTGAAAGAGCTCTTCAAGGACTGGCTTGCGCGGAACTATCCGCTCAAGGCGGCCCATATCATGGCGCGCATTCGCGACACGCGCGGCGGGCGCGAGAACGATCCCGAGTTCGGCAGCCGGATGAAAGGCGAGGGGCAGTTTGCTGATCTCATCCGGAACCGGTTCAACGTTGCCTGCAGGCGGCTCGCCCTGAATACGGGAGAGCGCAACCGTTTGGATACGAAGAAGTTCCATCGGCCCGCAAATGGGCAGATGCCCCTGTTTTGAGCTGCATTGACAGCGCGTGCCCAGCGTGTGAGCATCGGGCCCTTTTCAGGATGCAAGACCTTTATAAAGTAATACAATATAATCATAATGATATAGGAGTAATCTCATGTTAGACTTTAAATTTGCACTGGCTATGATTGCCGCGGCATTTGCGCCGGTGTCCGTCCATGCCCAGGGCGCACTGGAAAAAAGGGACGTGCATATCGCGGTAGGCGGCAAAGCCTCGCTGTATTACTTGCCGCTCACGGTCGCAGAGCAACTCGGCTATCTCAAGGACGAAGGTCTTAACATCACCATCAGCGATTTTGCCGGCGGCTCGCAGGCCTTGCGCGCGGTGGTCGGCGGCAGTGCTGATGTGGTATCGGGCGCCTACGAGCACACCCTCAACATGCAGCCGAAAGGCCAGTTCCTGCAGTGTTTCGTCCAGCAGGGGCGTGCGCCTCAAATAGCCATCGGCATCTCCATCAAAAAGGCGAAGGACTACAGGTCGCCGAAGGACCTGAAGGGCCTGAAGGTCGGCGTCTCGGCGCCCGGATCGAGCACGAACATGATCCTGAATTCCTTCATCGCCAAGGAGGGTCTGAAGCCTTCCGATGTATCCATCATCGGCGTCGGTCTCGGGGCGGCGGGGGTCAATGCGATAAAGACCGGCCAGATCGATGCGATCTCCAACACCGACCCGGTCATGACCAAGCTTGAACAGGACGGCGATGTAATGATCATCGCCGACACCCGCACGCTGAAAGGCACCGAGCAGGTGCTGGGCGGACCGATGCCGGCAGGTTGCCTCTATGCTCCCGTGGATTTCATCCGCAAGAATCCAAACACGGTCCAGGCGCTGACCAATGCCATTGTGCGCGCCGACAAGTGGATCCAGAGAGCCACGCCGCAGGACGTGCTGCGGACCGTACCCGAGTCGTACCTCCTGGGGGACAAGGCGCTGTATCTGTTTTCGTTCAGCAAAGTAAAGGAAGCAATCTCCCCTGACGGCTACATCTCCGATGTGGGCGCAAGGACGGCGCTCAAAGTCATGCCCACGTTCAATCCCGAGATAAAGTCAAACGAGATCAAGCTCGAGCTCACCTATACGAACGAATTCGTCAAGCGCGCGAACGCAAAATACAAATGACCACGCGGATGCGTGGTCATCCTGAGGAGCCGCTCTGCGGCGACGAAGGATCTGCTTCATTGAGCCTGCGTGGAACCCAAAGCAGATTCTTCGCTTCGCTCAGAAAGACATCGTAGCCATGCTTCCCGCGCTCGCGCTCGAGAGAATCGCCTGCACATTCATCTCGCGCGACGATCCTTCGCAGCGATACACCGCGGTCCAGGACACGACACTCACCGTCGGCGCCGGCGAATTCGTGTCCGTGGTGGGCCCCACAGGTTGCGGCAAATCGACGCTGCTCAACATTGCCGCGGGATTGCTCCTGCCTTCTCTGGGCACGATATCTGTTTTTGGGGAGCCTCTCAGGGGAATCAATTACCGCGCCGGCTACATGTTCCAGTCCGACGCACTCATGCCCTGGCGCAACACGATCGAAAACGTCATCGCCGGCCTGGATTTCCAGGGCGTGGCGCGCCCCGAAGCTGTTGAACGCGGCCACGACTGGCTCAAGCGCGTCGGACTGAGCGGGTTCGCACACCGCTACCCTCATCAACTCTCGGGCGGCATGCGAAAGCGCGTTGCGCTCGCCCAGATGCTCATTCTCAATCCGCAGATTCTTCTCATGGATGAACCGTTCTCGGCGCTGGATATCCAGACCCGGCAATTGATGGAGAACGAGCTGCTCGACCTGTGGTCCGCCGATCGCAAATCGGTGGTGTTCATCACCCATGATCTCGAGGAGGCGATTTCACTGTCGGACCGGGTGGTCGTGCTGTCGGCTGGACCCGCATCGCACCCGATAGGCGATTACCTCATTGACCTCGCGCGCCCGCGCGATGTCGCCGAGATCCGCCTGACGCCACGCTTCATGGAGCTGCACTCGGGAATCTGGCATGCGATGAAGGAAGAAGTGCTCAAAGGCTATGCCCAGCAGCAAAGACAATAGACAAGGCGGCGGGGCGGGGCGGCTTCGGTTCTACCAGGCTCTGTTGCTGGTCCTGTCGTTCGTCCTCTGGCATGTCCTCACGAGCCCGACGCTGCTGCCGCCCGTTTATTTTGCCGAGGCAAATCAGGCGGCGTTCTTCTTCGGCGAGCCGGTCAAGGTGCTGGCGCGCATCTGGAACTGGTTTGCTTCGGGCGACATCTATGCGCACTTGTGGGTGACCCTGGTCGAAACGCTGCTTGCGTTCCTCATCGGCACCGTGCTCGGCGTCGTGATCGGACTGTGGCTTGCCCTGTCGCCTGTGGCTTCGGCGATCCTCGATCCCTACATCAAGGCCGTCAACGCCATGCCGCGGGTAATTCTGGCGCCGATTTTCTTTGTATGGTTCGGCCTGGGCATCGCATCGAAGGTGGCGCTGGGGGTGACGCTTGTGTTTTTCATCGTGTTCTTCAACGTCTACCAGGGAGTGCGCGAGGTGAATCCGATGGTGCTTGCCAACGCGCGCATGCTCGGGGCGAGTCCACGCCAGCTGCTGCGCTACGTCTACATGCCGAGCGCGATGAGCTGGATGTTCGCCAGCCTGCACAATTCGGTGGGGCTTGCCTTTGTCGGTGCTGTTGTCGGTGAATATCTCGGCTCTGCGAAAGGCATTGGCTATCTGATTCTCCAGGCCGAAGGCGTTTTTGACATCAATACGGTATTCGCCGGTGTCATAGTGCTGACTGCATTTGCCCTGATCCTCGACTGGGCCGTGGGTCTTGCGGAAAAGCGGCTCATGGTATGGCAGCCGCGCTCCGGAGAGACTGAGCGCATCTGAGCCCCGGGAGGGGAAAAAGCCCGATTTGGTTTGACACGTTTTCAACACCACTGCTATAATTCCCCTTCTGTACCTGGCGCGGGGTGGAGCAGTCTGGCAGCTCGTCGGGCTCATAACCCGAAGGTCATAGGTTCAAATCCTATCCCCGCAACCATATTCCGGACATGAGAGGACGCCTCCCCTCGTGCTCCCCTAAGTCAGAGCGGTTGCAAAGGTTCTGCATTCGCCCGCTTAGAAATGCTCTTTAACAATTGAACAGCCGATAGGTGTGGGCGCTGGGCGAAGCCAGTGGCACTGGTATTTAGGGCACGCGCAAGCGTGTTGGTGCCACAAAAGCATACCCAAGCTCACACCAAGTCTAGCAAGGTTTTTTTATTTACCTTTGCAATGACTTTGAGTGAGTAGCGGATTCCCGCTTCGCAAGAAGTTGGAGTTCGCGCAATCGCATCGCGATTGAACAGGATTTAAATTGAAGAGTTTGATCCTGGCTCAGATTGAACGCTGGCGGCATGCCTTACACATGCAAGTCGAACGCGAAAGGGGGCAACCCCGAGTAGAGTGGCGAACGGGTGAGCAATACATCGGAACACGTCCTGTAGCGGGGGACA
>JBGPYQ010000162.1:0-7747 GCA_041493345.1 Gammaproteobacteria bacterium
ATCGGAACAAAAGGCGCGCGCGAGCCGTCCGCTTTCACGCCGGAAAACTGCGCAGGCAGCGGCTCGATTTTCAGGCCGTCTATGCCGACGACAGTGTGTCCCTCGTTCATGAGGTAGTGGGCGAGGGTAAAGCCGGCCGGACCCATGCCGGCAACGAGCACCTTGTAGCCGGTCGGCGGGAGCGGCAGCGGCCGGCGGAAATTGAGCGGATTCCAGCGCGTGAGCAGGGAATAGATCTCGAAGCCCCAGGGAAGCTCGAGCACGTCCTTCAATGTGCGCGTCTCGATCTGCGGGATGTTGACCGGCTCCTGTTTCTGGTAGATGCAGGATTTCATGCAGTCGTTGCAGATGCGGTGCCCGGTCGCGGCCACCGTCGGGTTGTCGATGACGATCACGGCGAGAGCCGAAAGCGCGTTGCCCTGCGATTTCAGCGTGTGGAACTCCGAGATCTTCTCTTCGAGCGGGCAGCCTGCGAGCGTCACGCCAAAAGTGCTTTTCTTGAACTGCACCTTGTGCGGCGCGTGGGCCGGCGGATTCTCCTTCGCACTGCTTTCAATTACGGGTTTCTCGCGCAAACCGTGGGAGCATGAGTCCTTGCCCTGGTTGTGGCAAAGGATACAGTAGTGGGCCTGGTCGAGCGCGCCAACGAGATCCGTGCCCGGATCGGTGAGAGCGAATCCCCGGCGCCGGCGGATGTGCTCGGGCTTGATGGTGTAAATCGTGACGCCTTCGCGTTCGTTTTTCTGCGCGTGAACCAGAAGATTCCGGGGATCGGTCCTGGCCGGCGTCTTGAACAGAACGCCCGGGCGCACGTGCTCGCGGCCTTCGGGCGTGTGCAGCGCCCAGGCGGCGTACTTCATCGCCGCAGCTAGCGGCGCCGCATGCTTCGCTTCGTCGGCGAGCCAGCCGGTGACTTTGAGCGCAAAAGTCAGCTCGTCGAAGCGTCCGCCGAAGAGCTTCTTCAATCCGGCTTCGAGCGCCAGCCCATCGAGCTTTGCGGCCTCCTCGGGTTTGACCTTATGGGCCGCATGGCGCTGGACGAAATGGCGCTTGACGGTGTACAGGGGCGCGAGCTCATGGTGGCGCGCGGCGAGGGCGCGGAACTCGGCCTGAATTCCGAACAGTTCGGCGAGGAAGTCGTCGAGGTGCGGCGCGATCTCGAGGATCAGCGCCGATTCGGCTTTCTTATCCAGACCCGAAGAATTCGCGCGCGCGGCCGCGAGCCGCGGTTTCAGCGCGGTGTCCGCCCGGCCGAGAAAATCGAGGAAGCCGGCGTCGAGCCTGACGAGGCCCTTGCGTTCGTAGAGATCGGCGAAGGACAGGCCGAAGGCAGGTTTCAGCATAATGAATTGGCCGTCACTCCCGCGAAAGCGGGAGTCCAGTGCGGCGCGAGGAATTGAGCTGGATTCCCGCTTGCGCGGGAATGACAAGAAGGCGGCTAGCGCTCAAGGTGCTTCAACTTGTCCTTGACGTCCTTCCACTGGTCGGCGTCCGCGGGTCCGGGCTTGGTGTCGAGGATGACCGGCCAGATCCTGGTGAGTTCCGCATTGAGCAGAGTGAACTTCTTCTGGTCTTCCGGCACGTCCTCTTCCGGATAGATCGCGTTCACCGGGCATTCTGGAATGCACACCGCGCAGTCGATGCACTCGTCCGGGTCGATCACCAGCATGTTCGGCCCCTCGTGAAAGCAGTCCACGGGGCAGACATCGACACAATCGGTGTACTTGCACTTGATGCAACTCTCGGTGACAACGTGCGTCATATCGCGATCCCCGCCTGTGCCGCGCCGGACCGGCATGGCCCGGCGGCGTAGAAGTCGAAATTATAAGGCTTCCGCCCGGCGCCTTGAAGGCACGGGGCCGGTCCGCGGTCATGATTTTTTGTAATTTGCTAATTACCGGGACGCCAGGAAGGTACAATGCCGTCCCTGTACCGGACGGGCCAAGCGGGACCGGAACTTGGGCGGCCCCGCGCAGGTCAGTGGAGGGATTCCATCTGGAGAAGTTTGATGATCAAGGTTGAAAACCTGAGCAAGTCCTTCGGCGAAAAGCGCGCCGTGGACAACGTTTCTTTCGAAGTCGCGAAGGGCGAAGTGCTCGGGTTCCTTGGCCCCAACGGGGCGGGCAAATCCACCACCATGCGCATGCTCACCGGTTTCATCCCGCCGAGCGCGGGCAAGGTTTCCGTGTGCGGCTTCGACATGCTGGAAAGCCCGATCGAGGCGAAACGCAAGATCGGCTATCTGCCCGAGGCGGCGCCTTCGTATTCGGACATGTCGGTGCTGTCATTCCTCAATTTCTCCGCCGAAATACGCGGCTTGCGCGGCGAAGACAAACGCAAGTCCCTGCGCCGTGTCGTCGAGCTCTGCCACCTGGATCCCGTGCTCGGGCAGACCATAGACACGCTCTCGAAAGGCTTTCGCCACCGCACCTGCCTCGCGCAGGCGCTCGTCCACGATCCCGAGGTCCTGGTGCTCGACGAGCCCACCGACGGCCTCGATCCCAACCAGAAGCACGAGGTGCGCACGCTGATCCGGCGCATGGGCGCGGACAAGGCGATCATCTTCTCGACCCATATCCTCGAGGAAGTCGAGGCCGCCTGCACCCGCGCCATCATCATCGACCGCGGTCGCATTGTCGCCAACGGCACGCCGCAGGAGCTGAAGGCGCGCTCGGCGAGCGGCCGGCTCGAGGACCTGTTCCGCGCGCTCACCCTGCCCGACACCGCGGGCGCGCCCGCGGCGGCGGCATGAGCAGGGAGCAGGGACCGCCGAAGGGCGGAAGAGGGGCCCCGGCAGTGGCCGGGGATCTGACCCCGGACGCGGTCAAGGGCGGCCCCATGCGTCCAACTCGGGTCGCATCCCCATCTTGCGATGGGGCCCCTGCTCCGCCTCGTTGGCCGCCCCGCGTGCGGGATGCGACCGGCCGCGATTGCCGCCGGCCGCCGACGGCGTGGTGGTTGCATGGGTAATACGGTATTGGAGGCGGCATCATGAACAGCTGGGCCGTCATCCGCGTCATCGCCAGGCGGGAGCTCGCGGCGTACTTCGAATCGCCGGTCGCCTACGTTTTTCTCGTGATTTTTCTGCTGCTTTCCGGTTTCTTCACCTTCACCTTCGGCGGCTTTTTCGAGCGCGGCGAGGCTTCCCTCGCGGCGTTCTTCAACTGGTTGCCCTGGCTGTTCCTGTTCCTCGTGCCCGCGGCGGGCATGCGGCTGTGGTCGGAAGAGCACCGGATGGGGACGATCGAGCTCCTTCTCACCATGCCGATCACCCCCTCGCAGGCGATCCTCGGAAAATTCCTCGCCTCCTGGGCATTTCTTGTCATCGCCCTGCTGCTGACTTTCCCCATCGTCGTCACCGCGAACTGGCTCGGCGACCCCGACAACGGCGTCATCGCCAGCGGCTACATCGGCGCCGCGCTGCTCGCGGGCGCCTATCTCGCGGTGAGCTGCATGACCTCGGCGCTCACGCGCAACCAGGTGATCGCCTTCATCCTCGCGGTGGTGCTGTGCCTGCTGCTGATTCTCGTCGGCTTTTCGCCGATTACCGACCTGCTCGCGCGCTGGGCCAGCCCTTGGCTGGTCGAGACCGTCACCCGGTTCTCGGTGTTGACGCATTACGACGGCCTGCAGAAAGGCGTGCTCGACTCGCGCGACCTTCTCTATTTCCTCTCGGTGATGGCGTTCGCGCTGTTCGCCACCGGCGTCGTCATCCGCAATCACAGGGCAGGCTAGGGGCGGGCGATGCAGAAAAGACACGAAAACCTGCTCTACTCGGCCGGCGGCCTTGTCGCCGCCTTCATCATCCTGGTGCTGCTCAACCTGGTGCTGGGCGCGGTCAGGCAGCGCATCGACTTCACCGCCGGCAAGCTCTACACGCTTTCCGAGGGTACGCACGCGGTGCTGGGGAAGCTCCAGGCGCCGGTAAAGATCCGGTTCTACTTCACGCAAGGCGACAACAACGTGCCGCTGCCGATCAAGGCCTATGGCCGGCGGGTCGAGGACCTGCTCGCCGAATTCAGGCAAGCCGCGGGCGGCAAGCTCGTCATCGAGAAATTCGATCCGCAGCCGGATTCCGATGCCGAGGATTCGGCGGCGCTCGAGGGCATAGAAGCGCAGGTGATTCCCGCGACCGGCGACAAGTTCTACCTCGGCGCGTCGGTGAGCTACGCCGATCGCAAGCTCTCGCTCCCGGCGCTCGCGCTCGACCGCGAGCCGCTGCTCGAATACGACCTCACGCGCGCGATCGCGCGCGCCACGACCGAAACGAAGGCCGTGATCGGGGTCATGAGCGCGCTGCCGGTATTCGGCGCGCCGCCCAGCCCGATGACCGGCGGGCAGGCGACCGAGCCGCAGGTGTTCGTGAGCGAGCTCAGGCGCGATTACACCGTGAAGCGCGTCGGCCTCAATGCCGAGAGAATCGACGACGACATCAAGGTGCTGGTCGTCATCCATCCGCGCGGCATCGGCGATGGCGCGCAATTCGCGCTCGACCAGTTCGTGCTGCGCGGAGGAAAGCTGATTGCTTTCCTCGATCCGAATGCCTACTTCGACCAGGTGCCCGGCATGCAGGCGATGGGGGGAGGCGGCGGTACCCCGTCATCTCTGGACAAATTGCTCAAGGCCTGGGGCCCGGGCTTCGACTCCGGCAAGGTGGTGATGGATATGCGCTACCTCACCGGCGGCGGGGCGCGCACGCTGCCGACGCTTCTTTCGCTCAACGACAGCGCCTTCGATCCCGGCGACATCAGCACCGCGCGGCTCGGCTCGCTGCTCATGCCTTTCGCCGGGGTGTTCACGGGCAAACCGGTGCCGGGCCTGACCGAGACCGTGCTGATCAGGACCTCGCCGTTCTCGCAGCTCGTCGATTCCTTCTCCGCGATGACGCAGGGCGAGGCGGCGATGAAGGAGTTCAAGCCCTCCAACACGGAATATCCGCTCGCGATCCGGCTGACGGGCAAGTTCAAGACGGCGTTCGCCGACGGCAAGCCGAAACCGGAGGAGAGAGGCGACAAAGCGGGCGCCAGAAAGCCGGAAGCGTCGAAGACCCCTGAGGCGAAGCCCGGGGACACTCCGCTCAGGGAATCGGCGGCGGAGAATGCGGTGGTGCTGGTCGGCGACAGCGATTTCATCAACGACGGCGCGGCGGTGCAGGTTCAGGAGATTTTCGGCCAGAGGATCGTCGTCCCGCGCAACGGCAACATCGCTTTCGCGCAGGCGCTGGTGGACCAGTTCGCCGGCGACCCGGCGTTGATCAGGCTGCGCGGGCGCGCGTCCGCGGCGCGGCCGTTCACCGTGATCCGCGACATGGAGGCGAGGGCGCAGCAGGCCTATCTGGGCAAGATCAAGGCGCTCGAGGGCAGCCTGGCGCAAACGCAGGAGAAGCTCGGCGCGCTGCAGAAAGGCAAGACGCCGGGCGCGGGCGCGATCCTCTCGGTCGAGCAGCAGACCGAGATGGAGAACTTCCGCAGGAAGGCGGCCGAGACGCGCCGGGAGCTGAAGGAAGTCCGCCGCGAGCTGCGCGCCGACAGCGAGGCGCTGCAATTCTGGACCAAGGTGCTGAACATCGCGCTCATGCCGGTGCTCGTCGCCCTGGCCGGCATCGGGCTCGCGATCCTGCGCCGCAGAAGGACGCCGGCGATATGAACCGCAGGCAGTTTCTCATCCTCCTCGCGGTGCTCGCCGTGCTCACCGCGGGGGGCGCCGCCGTACTCCAGTCCGATCGTTCCGGGTGGAAGACCGCCGAGACGCGCGCGGGCCAGAAAGTCGTGCCCGCCCTGAGGATCAGCGAGGTGGCCGAAATCGCGATCAAGGACGCCGCGGGCGAGCTGCATCTTGTCAAGGGCGCGAGCGGCTGGACCGTGCGCGAGCGCGCCGATTTCGCCGCGGACACGGAGCGCGTCGGCGAGCTGCTGATCAAGCTCGCGGAACTGAAAATCGTGCAGGACGAAATCCTGCCCGAGAACCAGCGCGCGCGCCTGCAGCTGGTCGAGCCGAAGGACAAGGTGACGCAGGACGCGGGCACCCTGCTCGAGCTGAAGGATGCGAAGGGCGCGCCGCTCGCCCGCCTGCTGCTCGGCAAGAAAGTGCTGAAGAACACCGAAGCTGCCTCGCTGGCGCGCGGTGAAGACCCGGCGGCGGGCCGGCATCTGGTCGCCGGCACGGACGCCGGCCGGATGCTGGCCGTATCCGAGCCTTTCACTCAGGTCGAGCCTAAGGCCGAAGCGTGGATCGTCAAGGACCTGATCCGTATCGACCAGGTGAAATCACTCGCGGCCACGGGCCGCGACGGCAAGCCGCGCTGGGTGGTGATACGCGACAGCGAATCGGTCGACTGGAAATTCGCCGGCTCGAAGCAGAAGCCGGACCTGCAAAAGGCGACTGACCTCGCGAGCTCGGTTTCGTGGATGAACCTCGTCGATGTCGTCGCCGATCCGGCCAATGCCGGCACGGGCCTGGACCGGGCCGTCGTCATCAGGGTCCAGACCTTCGACGGTCCCAGCTATACGCTGCGCATCGGCAACGAAGCGGGCGGCAATTATTACGTCGGCGTGGCGGCGACCGGCGAGCCGCAGAAGAACCGCGTGCCGGCGAAGAATGAAAAAGCCGAAGACAAGGCGAAGAACGACAAGGAGTTCGAAGAGCGCCGCAAGAAGCTCGTCGAAAAACTCGAGCGCGAGAAAAAGCTCGATCGCTGGGCTTATCGGGTGGCGAAGGCCGGCATCGATCCGCTGCTGCGCGACCGGGCGCAGTTGCTGCCGGAAAAGAAAGCGAAGAAGGGCTGAGCGGGCGTCCGGATTGTCGCGGGGGAGAATTCCATGCAACTCAAGGGCAGCACATTCATCGTCACCGGAGGGGCCTCGGGCCTCGGCGAGGGCACGGTCAGGATGTTCGCCGAAGGCGGCGCCAACGTGGTCATTGCCGACCTGCAGGCGGACAAGGGCGAAGCGCTGGCGAAGCAGCTCGGCGCGAAGGTACGCTACGTGAAGTGCGACGTCACGAGCGAAGCCGACGGCCAGGGGGCGGTAGACGCGGCGCTGAAGAATTTCGGCGCGCTGCAAGGCCTGGTGAACTGCGCCGGCATCGCCATCGCCGAGCGCACGGTGAAGAAGGATGGGCCGCACGCGCTCGCGTCATTCGCCCGCGTCATCGGCATCAACCTCATCGGCACTTTCAACATGATCCGGCTCGCCGCTGTCGCGATGGCAAAGGGGCAGCCGAATGCAGCCGGCGAGCGCGGCGTGATCGTCAACACCGCCTCGGTCGCGGCCTACGACGGGCAGATCGGGCAGGCGGCCTATTCGGCTTCGAAAGGCGGGGTGGTGGGCATGACGCTCGCGGTCGCGCGCGACCTCTCGCGCGACGGCATCCGGGTCTGCACCATCGCGCCCGGTATCTTCGAGACGCCCATGCTGCTCGGCATGCCGAAGGACGTGCAGGACGCGCTAGCCAAGCAGGTGCCGTTCCCGCCGCGCCTCGGCAAGCCGGTGGAATACGCGGCGCTGGCGAAGCACATCATCGAGAACGAGATGCTGAACGGCGAAACGATCCGGCTCGACGGCGCCATCCGGATGGCGCCGAAGTAGGACTAGCGGGCGGATTCGGGCAGAGGCTGTTCGCGCAATCCGGCCCTGAACAGCCTGGAGCGCTCGACGTAGCTTTGCGCGATCCTGACGAGGTTTTCGCGCTCCTCGGGCCGCAGTTCGCGCACGATCCTGCCCGGCGATCCGACGACCAGCACGCCCTG
>JBGPYQ010000028.1:0-22249 GCA_041493345.1 Gammaproteobacteria bacterium
ATCACGATCAGCGCCAGCGCCATGGCGCCCGCCCAGGCGGAAAAATGCCTGACATTCACCACATAGGCTTCGTAGATGAACAGCCCGATCACGATCGAAGGCGCGGAGAGCAGGATGTCGTTGATAAAGCGCGTCGCCGGCGCGAGCCAGCCGCGGCTGCCGAATTCGGCGAGATAGATGCCCGCCATGATGCCGATCGGCGTTCCCAGCAGGGTTCCCGCCGCGCCCATCAGCAGGCTGCCCGCGATGGCGTTCAGGAGTCCGCCGTCACTGCCCGGCGGCGGCGTCATCTGCAGAAAAAGCTTCGCGCTGATCCCGCCCAGACCCGCATCGAGCAAGGTAAAGAGGATCCACCCCAGCCAGAACAACCCGAACAGCATCGCCAGAAGCGAAACCATCAGGTTGAAACGGTTCAGAAACAGCCGTCGGGTATAGAGGTTCAAGGGGATCGGCGGCCCGGAATCAGGTCTTCTGCCCTTCGTGACGCGCAAGGCGCAGCAGGAGCAGCTTTGAAAACGCCAGCACGACGAAGGTGATCAGGAAAAGGACAAGGCCGAGCTCTATCAGCGCGGAAAGGTACAGGTCGCCGACCGCCTCGGTGAATTCGTTGGCGAGCGCCGAGGCAATGCTGTTCCCGGGTTCCATGAGCGAAGCATTGAGCCTGTGCGCGTTGCCGATGACGAAGGTCACCGCCATGGTTTCGCCCAGCGCCCGCCCCAGGCCCAGCATCACGCCGCCGACTACTCCCACCTTGGTATAGGGCAGCACCACGTTCCAGACGACTTCCCAAGTAGTCGAGCCGAGTGAATACGCCGATTCCTTCAGCACGGTCGGGACGATTTCGAACACGTCGCGCATCACCGAGGCGATGAAGGGGATGACCATGATGGCGAGAATGATCCCCGCGGTCAGTACGCCTATCCCCAAGGGCGGCCCCCGGAACAATGCCCCGATAAGCGGGATCGGACCGAGCAGCTCCGTCAGGCGGGGCTGAACGTGGGTCGCAAATACCGGCGCGAAAATGAACAGCCCCCACATGCCGTAGATAATGCTGGGGATCGCCGCGAGCAGCTCGATCGCGGTGCCGAGCGGCCGGCGCAGCCAGGCCGGCGAAAGCTCGGTGAGAAAAAGCGCGATGCCGAAACTGACCGGGATGCCGATAAGGAGGGCGATCGCGGAAGTCGTCAGAGTTCCCACGATCGGAACCAGCGCGCCGAACCGTTCCTTTACCGGATCCCATTCCGCGCTGACAAAAAAACCGGGGCCGAATGCCCGTATTGAAGGCAGGCTGCCTGCAACAAGCGAGAGCAGGATTCCCGCCAGCATCACCAATACGAAAAAAGCGAAAAACCGCGTGGCGAAGCGGAACAGCTGGTCCAGCCGGTATTGCTTTTTGAGACTCGCCTCCGGAATCGTCCTCGACATGAGCGCGGCGGGGGCCGTTCGCGCAAGTCCCCGCACCTGGTTGACGACGGCGCTCATTGTAGGTGGCCCGGGCCAATCCTGCCCGGCCGGGCCCATTTACTGCCAGACCGGCTTGCCGTCCTTGTCCTTGATCTGGTTTTTCCAGGAAGCCTGGATCAATTTGACCACGGAGTCCGGCAGCGGCACGTAATCGAGATCGGTCGCCAGCTTGTCGCCGTCGGCGTAAGCCCAGTCGAAGAATTTCAGCACTTCCTTCGCGCGGTCCGCCTTTTCCTGGGCCTTGTAGACCAGGATGAAAGTCGCGCCGCTGATGGGCCAACTGTTCTTCCCCGACTGATCGGTCAGGATCAGGTACATGCCGGGCGCCTTGTCCCATTGCGCGCCTGCAGCCGCGGCCTTGAAGGATTCGATATTGGGGGCCACGAAATTGCCCTCGCGGTTCTTGACGAGCGCGTGGACCATCTTGTTCTGCAGCGCGTAGGCGTACTCCACGTAGCCGATCGCGCCCGCAATCCGCTGCACATACGAAGCGACACCTTCGTTGCCTTTGCCGCCCACGCCGGCCGGCCAGTTGACGGAGGTGCCTTCGCCGACCTTGTCCTTCCACACGGGGCTGACCTTAGACAGGTAATTCACCCAGATGAACGTCGTCCCCGATCCGTCGGAGCGGTGCACGACGGTGATGTCCTGATCGGGCAGCTTCACTCCGGGATTGAGGCTCGCGATGACCGGATCGTTCCACTTCTTGATCTTGCCCAGGTAAATGTCCGCGAGAGCGGGGCCGGTCAACTTGAGTTCACCGGGCTTGATTCCGGCAAGGTTGACGACGGGAACGTCGCCGCCGATCACCGTCGGAAACTGCAGCAGGCCGCTCTTGTCCAGGTCTTCCGGCTTGAGCGGCATGTCGGTGGCGCCGAAATCGACGGTCTTGTTCTGAATCTGGCGGATGCCGCCGCCCGAGCCGATCGATTGGTAGTTGAGGCTGTTGCCGGTCTTCGTCTTGTAGGCTTCGGCCCACTTGGCGTAGATCGGATACGGGAAGGTGGCGCCGGCGCCGGTGATTTCGGCTGCCGCCGCGCCGCCTGAAGCCATCACGCCTGTGATGATCGCGGCGCTCGCAATGATGCGAGAGTTCATCTGCGCTCTCCGGTTGGTATGATCCGGAGCGCAGTGTAGTGGGACATTGTTACAGCAAGATTACAGCCCCGTAAGCTATTTTTTGAGCTTTTCGAGGAAGTGCTTGCGGAACTTGGCGACCTTGGGCCTCACCACGTAGGCGCAATAGGACTGGTAGGGATTGCGCCGGAAGTATTCCTGGTGATAGTCCTCTGCGATGTAGAACACGGAAGCCGGCGCGACCTCGGTGACGATGGGATCGTCGTAGATCTTCGCGGCGTTCAGGTTCGCGATCACCTGTTCGGCCGCCGAATTCTGCTCCGGAGAATGGAAAAAGATCGCCGAGCGGTACTGCGTGCCGACGTCGTTTCCCTGGCTGTTGAGCGTCGTCGGGTCGTGAATGACGAAAAACACCTCGAGGATTTCCTTGAACGAGACGGCCTTCGGGTCGAACGTGACCTGCACCACTTCCGCGTGGCCTGTGTCGCCGCCGCATACCGCTTCGTAGGAGGGATTCGCGTTCTTTCCGCCCATGTAGCCGGACTCGACCGATTCCACGCCCTTCAGTTCGTCGAAGACCGCTTCCAGGCACCAGAAGCAGCCGGCCGCGAGGGTGGCGATTTCCCTGCCCGTGGGCGCGGGCGCACGTATGACCATGTCGTTTTCCTTTTTCTCCGGGTTGCGTGTAATGTTGTCGGTGTCGAGGCCGACTACATTACAGTATTACGAATCCGGTCCGCGGCCAATCGGTTGCGGCCCGCAAACGGCCTCCGGAGGAATCGAACATGAGCCCCCTGCGAAATCTGCTTGCTGCTTTTCTCGTCATCACCGCTCTCCCCGGATTCGCCCAGGCGCCGGCGGCCCAACAGGAAAAGGCCACCTTCGCGGGCGGCTGCTTCTGGTGCATGGAGCCGCCCTTCGACGCGCTCCCGGGCGTCCTCTCCACCACTTCGGGCTACATGGGCGGAGCGAAGAAGAATCCGACTTACGAGGAAGTGTCCTCCGGGTCCACCGGCCACGCGGAGGTCGTGCAAGTTGCCTACGACCCGAAGAAGGTGAGCTACGAAAGACTGCTGGAGGTGTTCTGGAAGAACATCGATCCCACGGTGCGCGACCGGCAATTCTGCGACATCGGCACGCAATACCGCTCGGCGATTTTCTATCATTCCCCGGAGCAGAAGCGGCTCGCGGAAGCCTCGAAGGCGGCGGTCATGAAGACCAGGCCGTTCAAGGCGGACATCATCACGCCGGTCGTGGCGGCCGGTGATTTCTGGCCCGCCGAGGGCTACCACCAGGATTACTACATCAAGAACCCGGTGCGTTACAAGTTCTACCGCACCGGCTGCGGCCGCGACGCTCGCCTGAAGGAACTCTGGGGCAGCGCGCCGCACTGACATCAAGCGGCGTCCGAGCAAGACTGAGCCGATTTATTCCGCGAGCGCCCGCACAATGAGCCATCGCCGCCCGCCCGCGACCCGCATGCAGGATGCAAGCCCGCCGGCGCCGCGGGAAAATTCCGGGGCGGACAACCAGCCGCCGGCGTTCGCCGGCTACGATGCCTGGTCGCAGGACCGGATCCTCGTCGGGACGGTCGAGCGCGAAGGCGGCGGCTGGATCGTCGAGCGCGCAAGGCAGATGGGTGAGCTCGTCGGAAGCGAACGCTTCCAGGCGCTAGCCGAGCAGGCGAACCGCCACATGCCCGAGCTGAAAACCCACGACCGCTTCGGCAGGCGCATCGACGCGGTCGAGTACCACCCTGCCTACCACGAGCTGATGTCGCTCGCGTTCGGCGCGGGACTTCACTCCCTTGCCTGGACCGAGAAAAAGCCCGGCGCGTGGGTCGCGCGCGCGGCCCTCAACTACCTCTGGAACGAAGGCGAGAACGGCACCGCCTGCCCGGTGACCATGTCGTTCGCGGCCGTGCACATTCTGCGCAACGACGCGAGGCTCGCGGCCCAATGGGAACCGAAGCTGCTCGCCTGCGATTACGATCCGCGCCCGCTTCCCCTGGCGCAGAAGCGCGCCGTTACCATGGGCATGGCGATGACCGAGAAGCAGGGCGGCTCGGATCTGCGCGCGATCACGACACTCGCGCAACCGATCGGTGGCGGCGAGTACGGGCTGACGGGGCACAAGTGGTTTTGTTCGGCGCCCATGAGCGATGCCTTCTTCACGCTGGCCCGCACCGCGGCTGGCGTCACCTGCTTTTTCGTGCCGCGCTCGCTTCCCGACGGCTCGCGCAATCCCTTTTTCATCCAGCGCCTGAAGGACAAGTGCGGCAATCGTTCCAATGCCTCCTGCGAAGTCGAATACCAGGGCACGCGCGCCCGCATCATCGGCGAGGAAGGGCGAGGCATCGCTACGCTGATCGAAATGACGCATCTCACGCGCTTTGACATCGTCGTCGCCTCCGCGGGCGCAATGCGCGCGGCGTTCAACCAGGCGCTGCACCACGCCGCGTACCGCGAGGCTTTCGGCAAGCGCCTGTCGGAGCACGCGCTGATGCAGAATGTACTCGCCGACCTCGCGCTTGAGTCCGAAGCCGCGACGCTGCTCGCGTTCCGGCTCGCGCGCGCGTTCGATGCGGCGGTGAAAGACGAACGCGAGCGGAGCCTGATGCGCCTCATGACCCCGGTCGCCAAGTACTGGCTGTGCAAGCGCAACCCCGCGCTCGCCGTGGAGGCAATGGAATGCCTGGGCGGGAACGGCTACGTCGAGGAAGCGCCGCTCGCGCGCCTGTACCGCGAGGCGCCGGTGAACGGCATCTGGGAGGGCTCGGGCAACGTCATCTGCCTCGACGTGCTGCGCTCGATCAAACGCGAGCCGGACAGCGTCGACGCGCTGCTGGCGGAGATCGCGAGCGCCGGTGCTCGTTTCAAATTGCTGGTCGATGGCATCGCGCGCGATCTGAAGAATGCCGAATCGGTCGAGCGGCGCGCGCGGCGAGTCGTCGAAATGCTCGCCATTGCGCTCCAGGCAAGCCTGATGGTGCGGCATTCCACCGGCGAGGCCGCCGAGGCCTTCCTTGCCTCGCGGCTGGACGGCGACTGGGGGCGCAGCTTCGGTACGCTGCCTGCGACGAGCGATTGCGCGGGGATCCTGAAGCGCGCGATGCTCAGCTAGAAAGAAAACGGGCGCCTTGCGGCGCCCGTTTCACAGAGCATTTCCTCTTCGCCGGACCGGATCAGAAATTATGCATGACCCCGACGCCGAAAATCCTCGGGTCGGCGCCGACGCTGCCGGCCGGGAGACCGGGGACATTGGGAACACCGGTGCTCGCCGAGGTCATCCAGCCGCCGATGAAGTCCATGCTGTAGTTCGCCTCGTTGCGGATGACGGCGTAATTTACGTATACGCCCGTGCGCTTGGACAGGTTGTAGCGCGCGCCCAGTGTCCACGCCGTGGCGCCGGTGTTGGCGCACTTGGCCGCCGTCACGCAGCCGGTGATCTGGCTGACGCGGGCCCACTGGGCCAGCGCCTGCAAGTTGCCGAAGACATGCTCCCAGCTCAGGCCCCAGCTGGTCTGCGTCACGCTGGTCGCCGCCGCATCGGTGACGAGACCCGCCCCCTCGAGCCCAGTAAGCGTTGCTGCCGTCACCACTTGGGTAGAGCTGGCCGAAACAGCTGCCGCTCCACCATTGTCCTGTATCGATTTCACCCAGAGCACCGAGATCTGTCCGCCCGGCAGGTACTGCCAGCCGGCGCGAAGCTTTTGCCCGGTCGAAGCGGCCTGGGGGACAGCCACGGGTGTATTCCCCTTGTTCTTCACCCAGTCAAAGCCGGCGCCGATCGGGCCCCATTGCCCCTGCACGGTCGCTGCCCATAGCTGGCCGTCGGTATTATTGGAGTTGGCCGCCGCCTGGACCGCCTCTGCATTCGGCGAGTAGCTGACCTGGACCGCCATTCCGCTCATCGCCGCCGAGTACTGAAGGGCGTTGCTCACCCGGGTCACGCCCACGTTCATGCCGCGCGCCAGCAGCCCGTTGAAGCTCGGGACTCCGGCGGCGATATAATTCGCGCCGGTCTGCTCGATGGTGCCGTTCCCCCACCAGACGTTGCTCTTGCCGAAGGTCAACTGGCCCCAGCCTCCCTGAAGCCCGACATGGCCGATGCGGGAACTCAGAAAGCCGGTGTACGGATTTGTCGTCCCGCTCTGGCCGGTGGTTCCGCCGTTATCGATGTTGACGCCGGATTCCATCAGGACTATGGCCTTCAGGCCGCTTCCCAGCTCTTCGGTGCCTTGAACACCCAGGCGCGAGCCCGCGTCGTAGACCCGGTAGCGGCTCTTGAAATCGTTCGCTGCTCCCAGAGTGGAGCCGGTGGCTGAGTAGCTGTCCAATCCGAGGTTGGCGCGGCCGTAAAGCCGGACGTTGCCATCCTGTGCGAGCACGACGGCAGAAGCCGCCAGAGTCCCTGCCGCAACAGCAAGCGCCGCGATTTTCTTGTTCATTCGAATGTCTCCTCCGCGAGTTTCGATGATCAGGGCATGGCGCCGCCGACATCGAGGCAATCATGATTATCGGTGATCGACAAATAGCATATCACGCAGAATCGGATTTTGGGACAGCAAATCGGCTGTAGTTCCGGGCATATCCATGCTTTCATGCGGCGGGCACGAAATCGGATTTGCTGCGGTGCAACTAACCGCTCAAGCCAGTCTTACCCGCGCGAATTTGCGCTTGCCGACCTGGAGCACGACGGTGCTGCCGGGCGCCAGACGCAGCGCCTTGTCCGAGAGCTTCTCCCCGTCGATGCGGATACCGCCCTGCTCTATCATTCGCAGCGCCTCCGAGACGCTGCCGGTCAGGCCGGCGGCTTTGAGCACCTGCGTGATCGCCATGGGCTTGCGACCCGAGGCCACGGTCACCTCTGGCATGTCGTCCGGCGGCGCGCCCCGGCGAAAGCGCGCCTCGAAGTCGGCCTGTGCGCGCTCCGCTTCTGCGGCGCCGTGATAGCGCGTCACGATCTCTGCCGCGAAACGTATCTTGATGTCGCGCGGGTTGCCGCCGCCGGCCGTTTCCTTTTTCCACTTCGCGATCGTCTCGAGCGATTCGAAGGACAGAAGCTCGATGTAGCGCCACATCAGTTCGTCGGAAATGGACATGAGCTTGCCGAAGATGGTCTGCGCGCTCTCGCTGATGCCGACGTAGTTGCCGAGCGTCTTCGACATCTTGTTGACGCCGTCCGTGCCCTCGAGCAGCGGCATCGTCAGGACGCACTGCGGCGGCTGGCCGTAGTGCTTCTGCAGCTCGCGGCCGACCAGCAGGTTGAATTTCTGGTCGGTGCCGCCCAGCTCAACATCGGACTTCATCGCCACCGAGTCATAGCCCTGCATCAGCGGATAGAGGAACTCGTGGATCGCGATCGGCTGGTTGGAGCGGTAGCGCTTGCCGAAATCGTCGCGCTCGAGCATGCGCGCCACGGTCCAGGTCGCGGCGATGCGGATCATGCCGGCGGCGCCCAGCTCGTCCGACCACCGGGAATTGAAAAGGATCTCGGTTTTGTTCGCGTCCAGTATCCTGAATACCTGCGCCTGGTAAGTCTTCGCGTTCTCCAGGATTTTCTCGCGCGAGAGCGGCGGCCGCGTCGCGTTCTTTCCGCTCGGGTCGCCGATCATGCCGGTGAAGTCGCCGATCAGGAACTGGATGTGATGGCCGAGCTCCTGGAACTGGCGCAGCTTGTTGATGACCACGGTGTGACCCAGATGCAGGTCGGGCGCGGTCGGGTCCATACCGAGCTTTACACGCAGGGGCCGCCCGGTTCTGAGCTTATCGCGCAACTCGGCCTCGACGATGAGCTCGTCGCAGCCGCGCTTGATGATTTCCAGTTGCCGGTCGAGGTCGCTCATTGTGACGCAGGTGGCTGATTCCGCGCTTATTTGCTAGACTTTGCGGTTTCCGCCCGCAACCGAATCAATGGACAACGAGAATGTGCCGATTGTAGCGCGCTCCGGTGGATGGCGCCTGAGGTGGCTGGCCATCGCAGGCGCCGCGCCGCTGCTCGGAGTGATGGCAGCGTTAGGCATGGCCCAGGACGTCCCCGAGCCGGTTTCCTTCCGGATGATCGTCGAGTCGCTGACCCTGCCCGCGGCTCGGCGCAGCGACGCAGGTAGCGTCTACTTTCTGGAAGACCGGCTCCACCGCGATGACACGCTGGCCGCTCTGCTCGGGCGGCTCGGGGCGAACAAGAGCGATACGGAAAATATCCTGCGTTCGCGCCAATCCACGCGGCTGTTCCGCAATCTGAGCCCGCGGACAACGGTCCAGGCTTCGGTCGGCGAAGACGGGAAACTTCAGTCGCTCTGGTTTATCGCCGGCCGCGACACGCTGTACGCGATCGACCGCATCGGCGAGGGCTTCTCGGCGTCGGAGCTGCCGGCCGAAATTACGCGCCGGATCGAGGCCCGGACGGGAGAGGTCAGGAGTTCGCTGTTCGGCGCCACCGACTCGGCCGGCATTCCGGACAACGTTGCCAGCCAGATCTCCGATATTTTCGCAGGCGATATCGATTTCCACCGCGACTTGCGGCGAGGCGACCGGTTCACCGTCGTTTTCGAGATGAATTATCACAGTGGCCGCGCGATCCGGTCCGGGAGGGTGCTCGCCGCCGAGTTCACCAACCAGAGAAAGACCTATCGCGCCGTCTGGTTCGAGGACTCGGTCGGCAGGGGCGGCTATTACACCCCGGAAGGAAGTAACCTGCGCAAGGCCTTCCTGCGCTCGCCGCTCGAATATTCGCGCATCACCTCCGGATTCGGTATCCGCCGCCACCCGATCCTTCAGCAGTGGCTCGCCCACAAGGGCATCGATTACGGAGCCCCGGCGGGCACGCGGGTCAAGGCGACCGGGGACGGGCGCGTGGAATTTGCGGGACGAAAAAGCAGCTATGGACTGCTTGTCGTGCTCAGGCACAACGGCGGCTACAGCACCAATTACGCGCACTTGAACGGGGTCGCCCGCGGAATCCGGCCGGGTGCGCGCGTCGCGCAGGGCGACATCATCGGTTACGTCGGCCAGACCGGTTGGGCCACGGGCCCCCACCTGCACTACGAGTTCCACGCCAACAACCAGAACCGCAATCCGCTCACCATGGCTTTTCCCGCGGCCAATCCGGTTTCCGCGCAGCAGCTCGCTGCGTTCAGGCGGGCGGCGGAGCCGCTTACGGCGCGTCTCGACCTGCTGAACAACGGCAATCTCGCGCTCCTCGAGTGAGCGCTTTACCCGGCCCCGCGTCCTCCGAGCTCTACATTGGTTTGATGTCGGGCACGAGCCTGGACGGCGTCGACGCCGTGCTCGCCGACTTTTCCGGCGCGCCTTCGCTCGTCGATGCGGAATTCGTGCCGTACCCGGGCCGTCTGAAATCCGCGCTGCTCGCCATTCACGAGCCGGGCGGGGACGAACTCGAACGCGCCGCGTTGCTCGGCATCGAACTCGCGGAGCTGTACGCAGAAGCCGTGAAGCGCGTTCTGGACAAATCCGCAGTCCCGGCGGCGTCCGTGCGCGCCCTCGGCTGCCACGGCCAGACCGTCAGGCACCGACCCGCTGCGGGCTACACGCTGCAACTGGGCAATCCGGCATTCCTGGCCGAGCACACAGGCATCACCGTCGTTGCGGATTTCCGCAGCCGCGACATCGCGGCGGGAGGACAGGGCGCGCCGCTCGTCCCGGCGTTTCATGCGGCTTGCTTTCGCGACCCGACGCGGCATCGAGTGGTGATCAACGTCGGCGGCATTGCCAACCTCACGCAACTTCCGCCGCAGGGCCCGGTCACCGGATTCGACACCGGGCCCGGCAACCTGCTGCTCGACGCGTGGGCGCGCGAGCATCTCGGATGCGATTTCGACCGGGACGGCGCGCTGGCCGCACAAGGCCGGCCCGTCAAGGCGCTGCTGGACGCCATGCTCGCCGATCCCTACTTCCTGCGCGCACCGCCCAAGAGCACCGGGCGCGATCACTTCAACCTGAAATGGCTGCGCGCCTTCCCCGTGGAACGCGAAAGTCCGCAGGACGTCCAGGCGACGCTGGCGGAGCTCAGCGCGCGCACGATAGCCGATGCCGTTGGGACTTGCCCGGGCGCCGGGGAGGCATACCTCTGCGGCGGCGGGGCGCACAACGCGGATCTATTCAGCCGCATCCAGCGGGCGTTGCCCGGCTGCCGCGTCGATTCGACGGAGCGGTTAGGAATTCATCCGGACTGGGTCGAGGCCATGGCTTTTGCCTGGCTGGCGCAGCGAGCGTTGAAGCGGGAACCGGGAAATGCGGCCGGGGTTACGGGGGCGCGGGGCCCGCGGGTGCTGGGCGCGATCTACCCGGCCTGAAATGAAAACGGGGCCCGCGGGCCCCGTTGCAGCGAATGCCGAATGATCAGGCGGAGAAAGACGATCCGCACCCGCAGGTGCTCGTCGCGTTCGGATTCTTGATCACGAATTGCGCGCCTTCGAGGCCCTCGCTGTAATCGATCTGGGCGCCGGCGAGGTACTGATAGCTCATCGGGTCTATGAGGAGTTCGACGCCGTTTTTCTCCATCACGGTGTCGTCCTCGTTCTTTACCTCGTCGAAGGTAAAGCCGTACTGGAATCCCGAACAACCGCCGCCGGTGACGAACACGCGCAGCTTGAGCTCCGCGTTGCCCTCCTCGTCGATCAGCTGCTTCACCTTGTTGGCGGCGCTGTCGGTGAAGACCAGCGACGCCGGCATTTCGGTCACTGCATTCATGATTCTCTCCTGATTCGGAACCCGACCATTATACGGCCTGCACCGCTAGATAGCCGGCTTGCTCGAGGCGAGCTTGAGCTCGACCGTCTTTGCCTCGCCCGAACGATGCACCAGGCGTCCTTCGACAATGGCGCCCAGGTGCATTTCCAGGGTGTTGTAGTGCAGATCGCCTTTGACCCTGGATCGGGACTGGAGTTCGAGGAATTCCCCGGCATACACCTGCCCGCTGATCTCGCCGTTCACGACGAGGTGCGATACCCTGATCTCGCCTTCGATCCGGGCCTCCTCGCTCACCACCAGCGTCGAAGGCTGGTCGGCGACGGCGGTGACGTTTCCAATTATTTCGCCGTCGACGCGCAGGCCCCCCGCGAAGCTGATGGAGCCTTCGATCTTGGTGCCCACGCCGATAAGGCTGTCGATGCGGTTCTGCGGCTTGCTCGTCTGCTTTCGAAACATGTCCTGCCTCTCAAAATAGATTTGCAATCTGGCTCGCACGGGCGTCGTTTGAGCCGTTTTCCATGACGCGGGCCCGAACCGTTTTCAGCCTGGCCCCCGGGGGCATGCGGAACGTCCCTTCGGCCCTATGGAAGTACTTGAACCTGAGGCTGAGGGCGCCGCCGCCGGCCTCGGCCGGACCGGGGAAGACAAGGATAGCATCCTTGCCGTCCTGCTGCATTTCCACCACGAGCTGCAGCGAACCGTAGAATTCGCGGTCGCGCCGCCCGTTCTTGATGACCAGCAGGTGGTAGCGGTATTCGCCAGGGAGCGCTTCGCGCTCCACTTTGAAGCGGTGAATGCTGACCTTGTCGTCGCGATTGTCGGTTGGAACGAGATTCTCGAAGAGCGCGAGGTCTTCCTTGAGCCGGTTGTTTTCCTCCTCGATGGCCTTCGCCTGCCCGGCGAGCTGGGCCTGCGCGGTCTGCTCGATCTTCAGGCGCGATTCGCTTGCGTTGGCGATCGCGCGCAGCCGCGCCGCTTCGCCCTCGACGCGCGCCAGGGAATCGCGCAGCCGCGCATTCTCTTGGTTGAGCTCGGTGCTGTCGAATCCCGCGAATCTGCGTCCCGCGTCGTACATCCACGCCGCCAGGACGAGCGACAGCGACAGCAGCACGAGCATCCCGAGCCAGCGCCAGTACCAGGCGACGTGCGTGTTCACCGTCATCTTCGGCGCCGAGATTCCGAATCGCTGACGAATGCGCTTGATCAGGTTGGGCATGCGGATTTCCGTCGGCGCGCTACGGGACGACCGCCAAGTGCTCGAGTCCCAGCGTTTCCTCGAGACCGAGCATGATATTCATGTTCTGCACCGCCTGTCCCGATGCGCCCTTGACCAGATTGTCGATGACCACGAGCACCACCAGCATATCGCCCGCGTGGGGACGATGCACCGCGATCCGGCAGGTATTGGCGGCGCGCACGGAGCGCGTGTCCGGCTCGCTTCCCGATGGCAGCACATCGATGAACGGTTCGCCGCGATAGCGCTCCTCGAACAGCCGCTGGAAATCGGCGTTTTTCGTGATGCGCGCGTACAGCGTCGCGTGGATGCCGCGGATCATGGGCGTCAGATGCGGCACGAACGTGAGGCCGATCTTCCTTCCCGCAGCCGCATCGAGTTCCTGCCGGATCTCGGGCCAGTGCCGATGGCCGGCGACGCCGTAGGCCCTGAAATTGTCCGATGCTTCCGAGAACAGCAGAGGCTCTTCCGTTTTTTTCCCGGCGCCGCTCACACCCGATTTCGCGTCGGCGATCAAGTGATCGAGATCGACCGTGCCGGCCTCGACCAGAGGCAGCAGGCCGAGTTGCACCGCCGTCGGATAGCAGCCGGGATTCGCCACCAGCCGCGCGCTCCTGATTCTCGCGCGGTGCGCCTCCGGGAGGCCGTACACCGCCTGCGCCAGCAGCTCGGGCGCAGCATGCCTGACCTTGTACCATTTCTCCCACTCCGCTACATCGCGAATGCGGAAATCCGCCGACAGGTCGACGACGCGCACACCGGCATCCACGAGCGCCGCGGCCTGGCTCATCGCCACGGTATTGGGCGTGGCGAAAAACACCACCTCGCAGCGCGCGAGATCCGCCTTTGCCGGATCGGAAAACGAGAGCGCCACCGCCCCGCGCAGGCTCGGAAACAGCCCCGCGACCGGCATGCCGGCTTCCTTGCGCGAAGTGATTACGGCCAGCTCGGCCTGCGGGTGCCGCGCAAGAATTCGCAGCAGCTCGATCCCGGTGTAGCCGGTGCCGCCGACGATGCCGACTCTGGTCATATTCGCCTCTGGAACTAGTCTACCAGCCGGGCTTGTCCGGCCGCCAACACGGGCGCGCCGATTCGCGCATGAAACAAAAAAGCCGCCTCAGGGCGGCTTTTCCGAGCCAAGCTCCGGACATCAGCGCTTGGAGTATTGCTTGCGCTTGCGCGCCTTGTGCAGCCCGACTTTTTTCCGCTCGACTTCTCGGGCATCGCGGGTCACGAGTCCCGCCTTGCTGAGAACCGGCTTGAGCGACGGATCGAACTCCATCAGCGCGCGCGTCAAACCGTGACGAACGGCGCCGGCCTGCCCGAATTCGCCGCCGCCGTGGACGTTGACCTTCACGTCGAATTTCGCCAGATTGTCGGTCAGGACGAGCGGCTGGCGCGCCACCATCTGCCCCGTTTCGCGCGCGAAATATTCGTTCGCGGGACGGTCGTTGACGATGAAATTGCCTTTCCCGGGCTTGATGAACACGCGCGCGACGGAACTCTTGCGCCGTCCGGTGCCGTAATAGTATTCCCCGATCACGTCCTGATCTCCAGAGGCTTGGGCTGCTGCGCCGCGTGCGGATGCTCGCCGCCCGCGTACACCTTCAGCTTCTTGAACATGGCATAGCCAAGCGGCCCCTTGGGCAGCATCCCCTTCACGGCCATCTCGAGCGGGCGCGTCGGAAAGCGCGCCTGCATCTTGCCGAAGGTGGTGGCATACACGCCGCCAGGATAAGTGCTGTGGCGGTAGTACGTCTTGTCCTCGGCCTTGTTTCCGGTGACGCGCAGCTTGCCGGCGTTGATGACGACGATGTGATCGCCCATGTCCACGTGCGGAGTGAATTCCGGCCTGTGCTTGCCGCGCAGCCGGCGCGCGATTTCGGCCGCCAGCCGCCCGAGCACCATGCCGCTCGCGTCGACCAGAAACCAGTCGCGCCTGATGTCCCCGGGCTTGGCGGAAAAAGTGGGCATGATTTGCAGAACTGCCTGATGCCGATTCGGACGAAAGGGCGTGATTTTATTGAAGAAGTAGCCCGCTGTCAAACGCACACGACGAGTCCCGCAGAGGCAAAAAAAAGCGCAACCCCGAAAGATTGCGCTGAATCCACCAAAGGAGGAGGGTGGAGGAGACAAACCCTGGAGCGCCCGTCCTGCCCATGAGCACTCGCTACGATCAGAATTATGAAAGAATGTTTTGTGCGTTGCAAGATATTTTTGTGCAACGCGGTGACCTAGTTCCTATGCCACGGCAATCGTCACATATTTGAGTGAAAATGTTATAAAACTAATTTATATTCAATATGTTAATACATGCCTATTGTTCATCTTTGGGCGCCCGCACTCGCCGCACGGGAATGCATGTGGCTGCTGCGCAGCAGCATGACGCCGGGTCTGAAGGTCATCGGCTAGAATCGGCCCCGAAGGGAGCGTGACATGGAATGCAAGGTGAAATGGGTCGGTCCCGAGGGCATGAGCTTCGTCGCCGAAACCGGCAGCGGCCATGCCTTCGTGATGGATGGCGCGCCCGAAGGCGGCGGGAACAATCTCGGCCCGCGGCCGATGGAGACCGTTCTCGCCGGCACCGGTGGCTGCACCGCCTATGACGTGGTGCTGATCCTGAAGAAGAGCGGGCAGAACGTCTCCGGCTGCGAAGTGCGGCTTACCTCGGAGCGCGCCGAGACCGACCCGAAGGTGTTTACGCGCATCCACATGCATTTCATCGTGCGCGGCCGAAACGTAAAGCCCTCGACGGTCGAGAGCGCGATCAAGCTCTCGCATAACAAGTACTGCTCGGCTTCGATCATGCTGGCCAAGACCGCCGCAATTACGCACGATTACGAGATCGTCCAGGAATAGGAAAACAGCTTTGACGCAAAGACGCGAAGCACGCAAATTCACTACATGACAAGCTCGCGTCTTTGCGCCTTTGCGTCAAAGTGTCTGTCTCAATGCAAATAAGGCGTTCCTGAAACCGCCGTCTTCGATGGGTGAAAAGAAACGGTCCCTCGCCGCGCGGCAAACCGGCCCGGCGCCGCAAATTGCAGGATTGATCGCACAGTCTTTCAGCGCGCTCCAGGTTCGAATTCCGCCTAAGTAACTTTCCCTTGGTGAGAACTTAATTTGTCCGAAGCGATCAACAAGGCGCGGGCGCTTCATCGGGCCGGGAAACTGGCCGAGGCGGAGTCCTTGTACCGCGAGGTACTCGGAACGAGCGCCGATCAATTCGATGCGCTGCACTTGCTCGGAATTCTCAAGACCCAGCAAGGCCAGCATGGCGAGGCGCTGGCGCTCGTCACGCAGGCGTTGAGCCGGGATCCGGGTTCGGCAAGGGCACGCGCGACCCTGGGATCGGTCCTGCATGCGCTGAACCGCCATGAGGACGCGCTCGCGAGCTACGACCAGGCCCTCGCGGCCGAGCCGGACCTCGCCGACGCCCTCTACAACCGCGGCGTCACGCTCCAGGCGCTGGGCCGCCACGACGAAGCGCTCGCGAGCTTCGACCAGGCCCTCGCGATCAAGCCGGACTTCATCGAGGCGCTCATCAACCGCGGCAATGCGCTGCAGGCGCTGACCCGTCATGCCGAGGCGCTGGAAAGTTACGACCGGGCCCTCGCGATCACGCCGGACCACCCCGAGGCGCTCAGCAACCGCGGAACCACGCTGCACGCACTGGGCCGCCATGCCGAGGCGCTCGCGAGCTTCAACCAGGCCCTCGCCATCAGGCCGGACTTCGCCGATGCCTTCTACAGCCGCGGCATCACGCTCCACGCGCTGGGCCGCCACGCCGAGGCGATCGCGAGCTACGACCAGGCCCTCGCGACCAGGCCGGACTTCACCGATGCCCTCTACAACCGGGGAATCACGCTGCACGCGCTGAAGCGCCACGCCGAGGCGCTCGCGAGCTACGACCAGGCCCTCGCGCTCAAGCCGGACTTCATCGAGGCGCTCAACAACCGCGGGACCGTGCTCCACGCGCTGGACCGCCATGCCGAGGCGCTCGCGAGCTACGACCAGGCCCTCGCCATCAATCCGGTCTTCGCTGAGGCGCACTTCAACCGCGGCAATTCTCTACAGGAGCTGGACCGCCATCTGGAGGCGCTTGCGAGCTTCGACAAGGCCCTTGTTCTCAAGCCGGAATACGACGAGGCAATCTTCAACCGGTGCATTTCACTCCATGCGCTGAACCGTCATGTTGAAATGCTCCGGAATATCGGCAAAGCCCTCGCGAGCGAGCACAAGTACAAGTACGCGCTCGGCATGTTCGTGCACTCACGCGCCCACATTTGCGACTGGAGGGAATATGGGGGCCTGGTTCAACGCCTTGAGAGCGGCGTGAGGGCCGGCACATCTTGCTCGCACCCGTTCCCGTTTATCACCGTTTCGGACAGCCCTGCCGCGCAGCTCGCCTGCGCTTCGTCCTATGCCGGTAAGCGGTATCCCGGATCCAGTGCCCCGCTGTGGAGAGGGGAGCGCTACGGGCACGAGAGGATCCGGATCGCGTATTTGTCCGCCGATTTTCGCGAACACCCCGTCGCCCAACTGCTGGTCGAGCTCCTTGAAAAACACAGCCGGGAAAAGATCGAGACCTTCGGCATATCGTTCGGCCCCGACACGCATGACGATATGCGATCCCGGCTGGCAAATGCCCTTGAGCACTTCATCGACGTCCGCGGGATGGGCGATGAAGACGCCGCGGCGCTGCTGCGCGAATCGGAAATCGACATTGCAGTCGACCTGACGGGATTCACCGCAAGCGCCCGAACGGGCATTCTCGCCCGCCGCCCCGCGCCGATACAGGTCAATTATCTGGGCTACATGGGCACGTTGGGGGCGGACTACATCGACTACATCATCGCCGATGAGTTCGTCATTCCGCGGGATCGGCAGATCCATTATTCAGAAAAGGTTGTCTATCTGCCCGACTCCTTTCAAGTGAACGGCACAACGCGGAAGATCGCCGTACGCACGCCGACGCGCGCGGAGGCGGGCCTGCCCGGGCAGGGTTTCGTCTTTTGCTGCTTCAACAACAGCTATAAGATCAATCCACCGGTATTCGAAATCTGGATGCGGCTCATGCACCGCGTCGAAGGCAGTGTCCTTTGGCTGGCGAAAGCCCAAGCAGAAACCGCCGCCAATCTTCGCCGCGAGGCGCAGGCGAGAGGCATAGACCCCGCCCGGCTGGTCTTTGCCCCGAGACGTGGGCGGATCGAGGATCATCTGGCCCGGTATCGCCTTGCCGATCTGTTCCTGGATACGCTTCCTTATAACGCCCACGCCACGGCGGGCGACGCGCTGCTGGCGGGCCTGCCCCTGTTGACGCGTGCCGGAGAAGCGTTTGCAGGAAGAGTATCGGGGAGCCTCCTGAATGCGGCAGGGCTTCCGGAACTGGTAACAAGCACCCCCGAGGAGTATGAGGCGCTGGCAGTGAAGCTTGCCGCCGATGGGGGCGCGCGTCTGCGGGAAATGAGAGAACGCCTCGCTCGCAATCGCCTGACGGCGCCTCTCTTTGACACGGAGCGCTATTGTCGCCATATCGAGGCGGCCTACACGACGATGTGGAAGCGATATCAGCGGGGCGAGAAGCCTGAAAGTTTTTCGGTTGAACCGTCGAGTCAGAGGCAGGACTGAACCACAGAGGCACAGAGACACGGAGAAATTCCTTCTCGCGTTTTCAGCGGCCCGAAGAACGATTTCATTCCTCTGCGCCGTCTCTGTGGTTAACTCGGCGGCCTAGATCCAGTAGCTCGCGGTGGTCATCAGCCGCGCGGCGCAGCGCATGGCGCCCTTGACGAACTCCGGCAGCCCGCGCGCACCCAGCGATTCGGCCGTGCGCCGGTGCCCGGCTTCTTCCCGCTGCATGGTCTCGATGACCGCGCGCGTTCCCGCATCGCGCGGGCTCAGGCGCTCGAGATGCCCTTGCAGGTGCCGCTCGACCTGGCGCTCGGTCTCGGCGAGAAAACCGAGACTCCAGCGCTCGCCCAGCCTGCCCGCGGCGTAGCCGAGGGCGAGCGAGCCGGCGTACCAGAGCGGGTTGAGGACGCTCGCGCGCCCACCGAGCTCGCGGATGCGCTCCCCGCTCCAGGCGAGGTGATCGGCTTCCTCGCGCGCTGCTTTGTCCAGCGCCGCCCTGACGTTCCCGCCTGAGGACGCCAGCGCCTGCCCCTGGTAGAGCGCCTGCGCGCAGACCTCGCCGCAGTGGTTGACGCGCATCAGCGCCGCGGCATGGCGGCGTTCCTCGACGGTCAGGGATGCGCCGGTGGAGGACGGATCATCGCCCGAGCGCGGCATGGCGCGGGTGGCCCGCCCCGCGCCCGAAAGCGTGCGCAAGGCCTTGTCGAATTCGATGAGGGCGGTGTCGATGTTCAGCATGATGCACTGCCGCTTTCGATTGATAGGAAAATCCGGCGCAACCGCCGGCGTTCACCGGCGCGCCGACCGCCGGCGCGGGCAGTGGCCCAACGCGTCGATGTTACGCCGGTGGAACCGGCGCAGGGCAAAAAAAACGGGCGCCCGGAGGCGCCCGTCTGATTACGACTCGAACGACTGAGCGGAAATTTCCCGATCAGAAGTTGTGGATGATGCCGAGCGCCGTGATCCTCACGTCGGCGCCGGCGCTGCCGTTGGGCAGCGAACCGTTTCCTATGCCGGCAGCGGAGACAACCGAACTGATGCCGCCGCCCGAAACGTCCCCGACCCCATTGGCCTTGTTGTCGATCTTGATGTAGGACGCGTACAAGGCCGTGCGCTTGGACAGGAGCCACCGGCCGCCTACGAGCAACCCCCTCGATCCGCTGTCGGTGCAGCCGTTGACCCCACTCACGGTGGCATTCGCGGTGCAACCCTTGGCATCCGCTACCCTGCCGTACTCCGCAAGGGCCTGGAAGTTGCCGAAGATGTGCTCCCAGACCAGATTAACCGAGGATGTATCGACGGTATCGCCCGCGTTGGTGAAACCGGCCTGGCCAACGGTGACGTTCTCGTTCTTGCCCTTGATATAGACCAGCGAGATCTGGGCGCCCGGCATGTACGGAAAGCCGATGCCCACCTTCGTGCCTTTGACCTTCTGACGGGTCCCGGCGGGCGGCGTGGCCACCTCGTTTTCCCCGAGATCCAACTGGGCGTTCACCACGCCGTTGTAGCGAAACGTGACGCCTCTGATCTTCGCATCGGTGTTGAGGGTGGCGGAGGCCTGCTGGGCTTCGGAGTTCGGCGCATAGCTGACCGAGGCGTTGAAGCCGCCCAACGTCGGCGAGTTGTAGGACACCACGTTCGAGGTGCGCGCCGACGGACCCGCCACGCGGCCGAGGTTGGCGCCGTTGAGCCAGCCGATTTCCTGGTTGACGTAGTTCGCGCCCTGCTGGGAGATGACGCCTTCTACCCAGTAAATGGATTGCCGTCCGAACCTCACGTCGCCCCAGTTGCCGCCCAGGCCGACGTAGGAGTCGCGCGAGGCGAGCGTGCCGGTGCTCGGGTTCGCGGTGTTGCTCTGGCCGTTGCCCGAGCCGTTGTCGAGGTTGACGCCGGACTCGATCACGAAGAGCGCCTTCATGCCGCCGCCCAGGTCTTCCGAACCGCGCACTCCAAGCCGCGAGCCCGAGTCATAGACGCGCCAGCGCGACTTGAAGTCGCCGGCCGCACCGGCGGCGGATCCCTTCGCCTGCCAGTTGTCTAAGCCGGCATTGCCGCGCCCGTAAATCTGGTAGTTGCTCGCCTGCGCGAACGCGGCCGCGGGTGCTCCCAGCGCGCCGGCGACGGCGATTGCCATCAGTTTCTTGTTCATCGAGTGATTCTCCTCTTGGATTGACCCTCAGGCAGCCGGACCGCGCTGCCCGCCTGACCCTCATTGCGAGAGTTGTTGCAATTCTGCCGATTGGATGCCCCGATCTCAAGAAAAAGCGTGAATTAATGCGCGCAAAAAAAGGTGCGTGTTGCGTTTTTGCAACAAGAAAAACTGCCACCGGAAATAACCTTTCAAATCAACTCGGTAAAAATACTCTCCAGCGCCGCGCCAGGGTCGCGAGCACGCATGAACGCCTCGCCGACGAGAAAGGCCTGCACCCCGGCTTGTCGCATGCGCGCGACATGCCCGGGCGCCAGGATGCCGCTCTCGGTCACCACCAGCCGCCCCGCCGGGACATGGGGCAGCAGATCCATCGTCGTGTCCAGGGAGGTCTCGAAGGTGCGCAGGTCGCGGTTATTGATGCCGATGAGCGGAGTGCTGAGCTCGAGGGCAACGTCCAGTTCCTCGCGCCCGTGCACTTCGGCCAGCACCGCCATGCCGAGCGACATCGCGAGCGCTTCCAGCTCGCGCATGCGCGCCGGCGCGAGCGCCGCTGCGATCAGCAGGATGCAGTCCGCGCCCGAGGCGCGCGCTTCGTACACCTGGTAAGGGTCGATGACGAAATCCTTGCGCAGCGCCGGCAGCCCCGAGGCGGCCCGCGCCAGCGCGAGGTGCTCGGGGCGGCCCTGGAAGAAGCGCTCGTCGGTCAGCACCGACAGGCAGGCGGCGCCGTGGCGCGCGTACGAGAGCGCGATCTCCGCCGGATCGAAATTCTCACGCAGCACGCCCCGGCTCGGGCTCGCCTTCTTGATCTCGGCGATCACCGCCGGGAGTCCGGCCGCGATCTTCGCGCGCAGGGCGCCGAGGAATTCGCGCGGCTTCTGCGCGGCTTCCGCCTCGCGCCGCATGGCGGCCAGATTGCAGCGTGTTTTCGCCAGTGCAATCTCCGCGGCCTTGACCGCGAGGATTTTCCCGAGGATGTCAGACACTCGCGATCTGCTGCGTAAACTTCACGAATTGGTCGAGCTTCGCGCGCGCCGCGCCGCTTTTGAGGGTCTCGAAGGCCTTCTTCACGCCGTCCTCGAAGCTTCCGGCGTTGCCGACGACGTAGATCGCGGCACCGGCGTTGAGCGCGACAATGTCGCGCGCCGCGCCGCGCCTGTCCTCGAGCGCCGCGATCACCATGGCGCGCGACTCCTCCACCGTGGCCACGCGCACCGAGCGCAGATCGTGCACCGGCAGGCCGAAGCGGTCCGGGTGGACCGTGTACTCGCTGATCTGGCCGTCCTTCAGCTCGCCTATCAGGGTCGTGCCGCTCACCGAGATCTCGTCCAGCCCCTCCATGCCGTGGAAGGTCATCGCGCGGCGCGCATTCAGGCGCTGCAGCACGCGGACCTGGATTCCCACGAGGTCGGGATGGAACACGCCCATGACCTGCACGGCCGCGCCGGCGGGGTTGGTGAGCGGCCCGAGGATGTTGAAGAGGGTGCGCACGCCGAGCTCGCGCCGCACCGGCGCGGCGTGCTTCATTGCCGCGTGGTGGGCGGGCGCAAACATGAAACCGACGCCGATCTCGTCGATGCATCGTCCCACCTGCTCGGGCTTGAGGCCGATGTTCGCGCCGAGCGCTTCCAGCACGTCTGCGCTGCCGGACTTCGAGGACACGGCGCGGTTGCCGTGTTTCGCCACGCGCCCTCCCGCCGCGGCGCACACGAACATGGACGCCGTCGAGATGTTGAAGGTGTGCGCGCCGTCGCCGCCGGTGCCGACGATATCCACCAGGTTGTCGGGATCCTTCACCGTGACCCGGGTCGCCAGCTCGCGCATCACCTGCGCGGCGGCGGTGATCTCGCCGATGGTCTCCTTCTTGACGCGCAGGCCGGTGATGATGGCGGCGATCATCACCGGCGACATCTGCCCGCTCATGATCTGGCGCATCAGGTCGAGCATTTCATCGTGGAAAATCTCGCGGTGCTC
>JBGPYQ010000035.1:0-20584 GCA_041493345.1 Gammaproteobacteria bacterium
GACTTCGTTGCACGGGCAGCCGGACGATCCGCGCCTTCCCGTCAAAGTGGACCTGATCCTTATGGTGGACGTTTTCCACCACATCGCCGACCGCGAAAAATATTTCAGCAAGCTGCGCGATTCGCTGAATCCCGGCGGCCGCGTCGCCATCATCGACTTCACCGAAAAATCGCCGATGGGCCCGCCTGCCCGCGAGCGCATTTCAGCCGCCCGCGTGAAGGCCGAGCTGGAGAGCGCCGGATATGCGAGCGCCGCCGAGCACGGCTTCCTGCCCAATCAATACTTTCTTGTTTTCCGGCCGGTCACGCGATAACGCATGACGTCCCCGAACGCCGCGCCGCCTGCCGCCGCAAGCCAGATCGAACTCGGCCGGGGCCTGATGGTTCTGCTGACCGTGTCGATGTTCGCGGGGGCAGGCACCATCCATTTTCAGACGCCCATGCTCGGCGCGATCGGCATCGAATTCGGCGCCGACGCGGCGGCCGTGGGATGGGTTGCGACGCTGTCCTTCGGCGGGTTTCTCGCGGGCACCGTTTTCCTGGTTCCGCTCGGAGACTGGATGGACAAGCGGCGCCTGATCCTCGCCCAGATCGCGTTCCTGATCGTCGCCCTGCTCGCGATGGCGGCCGCTCCCTCGCTCGCGGCGCTGGCCGCGGCAAGCTTTGTCGTCGGTGCGTGCGCCACTTTCGGCCAGAGCATCGTGCCGCTGGCAGCGGAACTCGCGCGCCCCGGCGAGCGCGGGCGCGCGGTGGCGACCGTGCTCTTCGCGCTGTTTCTCGGCATCCTGTTCGGTCGGGTGGCGGCCGGGCTCGTCGCCTCGAATTTCGGTTGGCGCTGGATCTACGTGATCTCCGCCGTCATGCTGATTGCGCTAGTGCCCGCTCTCGTCATGCGCTTGCCGCGCATCCCGCCCGGAACCGCGCTTGCGTATGGCTCACTGATGGGATCGCTCGTCCGCCTTCTGCGCGCAAGTCCGGAACTGCGCCGCGCCTCGACGACCCAGTTCCTGCTGGGAATCGGCTACGGCGGATTCTGGGCGACGATCGCGACGATGCTGCTGCAGTTTCATCAATTCGGGCCCGCAGAGACGGGCCTGATGGCGATCCCCGGCGCCGCCGGCATTCTCATCACCCGGCCCGCCGGGCGCTGGATGGACCGGCGCGGCGCCGCCCCGGTGGTGACCACGGGCGCAGGCCTCGTGCTCGCCGCTTTCGTGATATTCGGTTTTGCGGGGTCGTGGATCATCGCCGCGATTGCCGGCGCGATCCTGCTCGATTGCGGATTGCGCGCCGCGATGGTCGCCAATCAAACGCTCGTCAACACCGTGGCCCCGGATGCGCGCAGCCGGTTCAACACGATTTTCGGAGCGCACGTATGGGCCGGCAACGCGACCGGGGCGTTTCTTGCAAGCACCGCGCTGACTCATGCGGGATGGCTGGCGGTGTGCGCCATCGCCGCGACCGCCGCGGGCCTGGCTCTCGTGCTCCAGTTGCGCGCGATCCGGCGCGCGAGGGAACTTTGACGTCGAGGATGCGGAAGTCATCCATCGCATTCTCGATTCAAGCGCAATGAGAGGATTTTTCTAGTCAGCCGCCCCTGCCGAAACCGTGGTCAGTCCCTATACATCCTATCGAGAGCCTGCGCGGCGCTTCCTTCCCCCGTAACGCCCGGGGCGTTGCTCGGCGCGAAGGCGAAACGGCGAACGAATCGCCAAAGTCCCGTCAATGGTTTGGTCCGCATGGAGATCTTCGGAGTAGAGCACCGAAGCTCCGGAGGCGAGCGCCGCCGCGACGATCTGGCTGTCGAAGAACCCGTAGCCGAACCTTTCCATGATGCGCAAAGCGTCGAGCACGATCGCCGGCGTCACGGGTACGATCTCGCAGGCAGTCGCGATGTTGGTGATGCGGTCCTTCACTTCCCGCGCCGTGACTCCGAACCGGCGCGTGAGCACATGGGCAAGCTCGGAAAGCACCTGGGTGCTCACTCGCGCGCCGTCGGCTTCGGCGAGCACCCGGGCGACCTCGCGCTTCGCGGCGTCCTGCTCGGAGAACGCATAGACGAGGACGTTGGTGTCAAGGAAGAAAACCGACGCGGGGACGCCGCGTTCAGCGGCGCGCATTCGCTTCCTCGCGGTCGAACTTGAAGCCGCGCGTGTCTACCAGCGTCGTGCCCCAGTCGATGCGGCGCGTGCGACGCGTGAGGCGCTGGAATTCGTGCTCGGCGAGCAGACGCGCGACCACCTGTCCGCGGCGGGTGATGCGCACCGCGCCTGCGCGCTCCGCCTCGTGCACGATTGCGGGCAGATGCTGCCGCGCTTCGGCGATTGAATACTTCTTCTCCATGGCCAACCTCAAATAGCAATCTGGATGGCTATCTTAACCAAACCTGGGCTGGATCGCAAACCGGCGCATGCATCAGGTGCATCAGGGGTCAGAGACGAATTATTTTCTGAGTGCAAACTCATGCCGGGTGGCTGGCGGTGTGCGCCATCGCCGTGACCGCCGCGGGCCTGGCCCTCGCGCTACAGTTGCGCGCGGTCCGGCGCGCGAAGGAACTCTGACATCGAGGATGCGGCAGTCATTCGTCGCATCCTCGAGCACCTGGGGCGGTGGGCGCCGCGGGCGATGCAACGCAGTCCGCCACTGGGCCCCGCGCTTGACTTGGCGCGCCCGGGGACTGCATGATTTGCCACAACGTCCGTAGCGAAGCGCCCGGGAAGCGCGGATCGGATGGTGGAGCACGCGCGGGCAGCCCTAATGGCGCGCCATCGGGCGCAGCGAGCACCGATCCGGCATCACTGCAGCGTTGCATTAGCACAGGATGCCGGCGACGGGCGCATTGATTTTCCTATTTCTTACAAAATGGCCCCGACCCTATATATTCACGCTTTCCTTTAGAGGTAGGAACATGGCTCATGTTGCGAGCTTTAGCGTTACCGGACTTGCTGGCCGAGACGAGCAGTATGCCGTCTCGCTGGACAACCACGTCAATATCTTTTTCGGGAGCAATGGAAGCGGAAAAACGTCACTGCTCAAGATTCTTCACGCTGCGTTGGATAACACAACGGTAGGGCTGCTTAGTGTTCCATTTCAAAAAGCGGAAGTGAAGATACACTCGATAAACTTTGATACGACATTCACCAGAACTATCGACAAGACGACGGTGAAGGAGTACCAGGAACTCGTTGAGGCACCCCCTAATTTGGAGATGCAGCGACGTCGTCCTGAGGCTGGCCTGGCTAGACTGGCAGAAATTGAGAGAACTATGAGTTGGTCCATTACCCCCGCACGAGACAAACTTGCTTTTTCGCATTCATATCTTCCAACTACGAGACTTTATTCTGGATTTGATCCGTACGACCTTTCTCGAACCCGAGATTTCGATCCCAGAAGAGTCGCGACTGCCGAGGAAGCCTTTGAGGCCCATTTTGCAGTACGGCTCGAGCGAATATGGCAGACTTATTTTTCTGAGATCTTAAACGCGGTTCGTAAAATTCAAGCAGACGGGTTAGCCAGTATCCTCAAACTTGTTTTAGCGAGTGAGTCGCAACACGGGTCGCCCAGGCCGGAGGTCGATCCAGGAATGGCATATCAAAGGGTAAACGCTTTCCTTGAACGACAAGGATCGCCAGGAATTCTCGGATCTCAAGAGGAATTTCGAGGGCGGTACAGCGGAACCAGCACGTTCCGAGAGGTAGTTAGTGACATTAATAACGTAGAACAGCAAATCGACGAGGTCATGCAACCAAAAAGTAAGCTTCAGAATTTAATTAACAAAATGATAACCGGACGAAAGACAGTATCTCTGGAGAGCAATGCAATAAGCGTGGAAACACTGGATCATAAGTTTCTTAGCTTGGCGTCTCTGTCGTCGGGAGAAAAGCATGTTCTTCGAATCTTGATAGAACCGCTTATTGCTGGTCCGAATCCGATAATTATTGACGAGCCAGAATTATCAATGCATGTCGACTGGCAGCGGGAACTCGTTTCTGCTGTAATGCAGTTAAACCCAGATTGCCAACTAATTTTAGCTACACATTCGCCAGAAATTATGGTCGGCATTGATGATTCGCAAATCCACAGCATATGAATCGCCTCCATCATTCCCCGGAAGGGTTTATAAAACTCCTACAGATGTCGAGGTATGCCATTTTTGCCTTCGTCGAAGGTCATGTCGATCGGTACTTCTATGGGAGAGTGTGCGAGATTGGGTTACAAGGTAGACAGGAAGGCTACTTTGTATATAGATCTAGCGAACTTCCCTGGCAGGGTGGTGGGAAAAATACTTTACTGCAGTTTTTTTCGTTTGCACGTGATCGCGGCTTTTTGTGCAGTGATTTTCAGAATAAGCGTACAGGGCTCGTTTTTTTCTTGGACAAAGATATTGACGACTTGGTCGGAACTCAGGTTGTTAATGATCATTTGATATATACGCGCTACTACGAGCTGGAAAATCATCTATTTCGCTCTGGAAAAGTCACTGAAGCATGTGCTGGATCTGCATGTCTGGACCTTGGTCTTGTTAGGAACGAGATGGGGAATGAGACGGATTGGATTGTGGGCGCTGCACGACAATGGAAAGAGTGGACGATGCTTTGTTATTTTGCAAAAAAACAGAACATCAATTGCACTTGCAACTACGGCTCCAACTCGGACATAAATATTGGACAAAATGGCGAAGTTGATATGGCAGCTTATCGCAATCACGTTGCCGAGCTGGAACTGGGAAGCAGCGTATCAAGGGAAGAGTTCCAGGCGCTACTTAGAGCGATAGGTGCAGAAGTAGATGGGTACTATGCGTCAAGCCAATGGGACCGGATTTTCAGAGGAAAATGGTACGCGGCATGTTTGCAAGGACAGGTCAAACGAATAGCTAGAGTGCATGAGATAACACCAATTCATGTAAATATTGACACGTTTACTCGTGCACTTGCCGCCTCGGTGGATTACTCAGCACAATGGGTTGGCCTTTTCCTACAGCCATTTAGGCAATTTCTTAGATGCTTCGCATAGGGCGAGGAACGTGTATAAAGAATTATGTATCTTCGTTAAATTTTAAAGTGCCGTCCGCAATCGGGCAAAATACGCTATTCTCGGTCGCCGGACGCGCTGTTAATCAATTCTGCAGCAAGGGAGTGTGAGATGGCCGATGTTTTGGTCACGTGCATTAATAAGCAGCCACGCAATAATCCCCATGAGGGGATTACACATTTGGGTGGGACTGGTGGTGGTGGATGGCGATGGACGAGGCAGCAAGTTATCGAATCCATAAATGCGAAATCAAATACCTTTTACACGCTAGTGAACGGGAAGCGTGCCGAAATCGTTGTCGTTCCAGGCCCAAATGGTGAATATGTACGCACGAAGGCAGATGGACAATTGAGTGACAACCTGCTCACTCTTCCGGAATGTCCCTCCTGAAATGGCTTGGCCGGCTCTACTTGATTCGTGGGTGCCTGTTAGGGCAATTTGGGGTCAGAGTCGGCCTTCCATTCCCGCCACCCGCTAAGCAACGGAAAGTATAGTCCCAGCGCCGATCGGGCATCACTGCAGCGTTGCATCGGCACAGGACGCCGGCGACGGGCAGGATCGGCGCGGATTGAATTTCCTATCGCTGAGTCGGTCTGAAAGACATTGGGCTACGCACATGTCTTATTTGCGGGTCAAGAACTAGAAGTGTTTCATGAGATCGAGTTGGAATAATCTGTCCAACTCGTTCTTGCTTCGAGCTTCCTTGAACTCCACTGTCATGTAGCGTCCTGACTCCTCGCGCACCAGCATCATCGGCCGCCTGTAAATCTTGTGCTCGGATACGGACTTGTCCAGATCATCCGATTTGTTCAGGATATGATCACCCTTGATCTCGACAAGCAGGCACCCGTCACCCCGATTGCGCTCCTTAACTTTCACCAGAAAATCGGGGAAATACTGCGCGCCGTTGGGAAGGACGAGCCCGATAGACCAGGGCTTGCGCGGCTCATTGCGGTGCCACCATTCGACCGTTCCGGTAGTGTCGCTATCGAGCAATTCCGCGAAAGCCGCCTCGTCCTTGTTGAGATCGGGAGGCATAACGCCGTAGACATTCAGTCGGGATGTTCGCGCGCCCGGCGGCAATTCGATACTCTCAGGCAGCGGCGCCGTGTCCACGATCTCCTTATATTGAGCCGCGCACTTACGCGCCGCCAGCCGAATCATATTCGGAAAACTCACCAGTATCAGATTCAGAGCACGATCTAACCGGGCGTCATCGCACTCAATGTCGCGACGCCCGTATTCGGACCGCAACCGCTCGATCAGGGTCGCATATAAATCCCGCGCGTCGAGATAATCCGGCTCGAACAATACTTTCTGTGCGCGGCGAGCGAGCTCAGCCTGAGATAAACGCACCTGAATGACTCGATCGCCCACGGTTCGGGTAAAAATTTCTTCCTCGCGCCGCGTTACTTTTGTCCCTTCTCTCAGACCTGCTGTGAATTCCCGGTCCCCTATCGTCACGTTCGCGCCTATACATTTCAGGAGTTCATTCGTGGCAATGGGCAACAACTCTTTCTTGAATTTTCGGGGTATGCCAGCCTTGAGCCGGAAGCTCGTGTTGCCGGGGAGCAGTGCTTGGGCCTTTGTTCTGGCGTCGCTGGCTGGCGAAGCTGCATTAGGTGCGGCTGGCCACAACAACGAGGCTAGTAGGCCTTGCGATAGCGGCGAATGTGCGGCCCGGCCGGAGGCGCCCACTGTATCGTCGGTTGGAAAGTCCGGATCACGGTAAAGATCCGAATTGATCGGAAACATTGTTGATTGCCCTTCGGTCACGACCTGAACCTGCGACTGCCCAGCCAGCCGAACCACCATGGTGTAGGGACTGATTCCGGACAATTCGGTTTTGATCGCGTTGATCTTGTCCGCCGCAGAAGTCAGTCCAGATTGGTTCTCGGAGTCGGCTAGAAATACGTAGCCGTAGCGAAGAAGTTCAGGCAAGGTCTTGCCCTGCAACTGCGCATGAACGCGCAGTATTCTCCCCACCACCTGGATACCGAAATCAGTATCTTTTGCCCCACGCATCGAGACCAGTGTGAACGCGCGCGGCGCGTCGAACCCCAAAGCCACCGCCAACTTGAAGATCAGCACTTCTTTTGACTCATCAAGTGCCACCGCAAGCAAATCGTCTGACGGTTCATTGGCTGTATATGACGCGATGGCTTCGTCACGGAAACCCAGTTGAAGAAGCCGTTTCCTCGCCTCCGCAACACTATTCTCGCGCGAGGCCACCTGCACCAGCATCAGCGGCGTTACGTCTATGCCCTCTGTCTTAAGCTGTGACTTGATCTGTGTGTGAACATCACGGGCATCACTCAACGCGGCAAGTTGAAAATCAACCAGCGGTTTTTGATCGTCAGGCGCGAGATACGCCACCGACTTGATCCCTTCCTTGATTAAACCGTTATCCACCGCATCCATGCGGCTGACGGTAATGCGATGCAGTTCAGCAATGCCAATTGCCTGCTTAAAGCGGACGGCGTCAGCATCGTCGGGCGTGGCGGTGATCAGCAGAGTAAACTCGGGGCGCAGGACAGTCGTATAGAACCGGACCGCCTCCGTCCCATAGCTGAACGTATGGTGCGCCTCGTCTACGACCACCCCGATATGAAAACCTGCTTCGCGCAACGATGGCACCAGCGTATCCAGCGCGAGCGACAAATCCCCATCGTTACGTAGTTTCCGACTCTCCTTGTTGCTTGCCGCTACCGCCGCCCAAGTTGAAACGAATACATCCCCGCTCGTGGTGCCCATCGACAATCTGTCCGCTTGTATGTCGCGTACACGCAGCCCCTGAAACTGTTTTTTCATTGCGATGCGAGCCTGCTCGACCAGCCCGGCAAACGGCGTGAACCAGAACCACACCACTTTCGCTTCGCGTGAAAATTGCTCAGCGACCAGACCCGCCATCAGCGTCTTCCCCGCACCGGTCGGCGCCTGGATCAGTACGCAGCCGTTATGCGCTACGACATTGCGCTGGCTTTGCTCATCCTGAGCCTCGCTCAATTGCGCTTCGGCGTAACGGAAAATGGCAAGGACGTTGGCGACCGCATCTTTCTGATACTGCTTAGGTTGCGCGCTCACTTCGCGCCTCCAAAGCGGGCCACAAGAAATTCGGGAATCTTCTCGAAGCTCACATTGATTGCATGGATACGCTCGCGCAATTGCGCCAGCTGCCACGAATATAGCGCCATCCTGCCACCACCCGCAGCTAATTTTTCGATTTCCGCGACCGCATCGGTCGAAAGCTTCGTGACATAACCCAGAGTTTCGCCACCACGACTAACCCATTGAATACTGCTTTCCACGCGATAGGGAGCGATCTGTCCGAAGTGGACAAGCTGCAAAGCCAGCCATACCTGTTCGTGTTGGATATCGGAAAAGACTTGCTCGGTCGGCAATCGCTTGGCGCGCAGATAGGAAAAATTGCCCCCGGTTCCCGGCGTATTCCGATACCCGTTGATAACTCCCTTAACTCGTGCAGCACATACATCGCGACAGATATTCTTACCAGGCTCGTCGTTGTTTGCTTCTGTGCTGGATACTAGAATGAAGCGGCGTGCGCCTTCGTCTTCCTTGTTGAGTTCCAGAACGGCTTGCGCCGTCGTGCCGGAACCCGCGAAAAAGTCTAATACAAGGTCGTCCCTTTTTGTTGCCTGACGAAGTAAATTGCGGATCAAAGTCGGCGGCTTGGGATGGCTGAACGCCTTGGTGCCAAGTATTTCATTGATGGCGTCAGTGCCCTCACCCCCCCCGCGGTGAACGTAGGATTTCTAACTCCTCGGTCAATTCATCGTAAATATAATCTACGTCCTCATTGAGACCCGCAATCCAACTACTAATTGGCGCAGTCATTTTTTGCTTGAACTTAATATGCGACTTGCGAGACGGGCGCCCAGGTGCAATCGACTTCCCGACCCAAAAATCAATATCTGGAAGATCCTCCCGCAACAGAGGTGTCTTCTTTTTCGGTAGAACTGGCCCTTCACCCCGCGCGAGCGCTTCGAGCAATGTCTTCTTGCTATCCCACTGCATGACCTCACGCGGCTTGCACGGCGGGAACCAGATATGGCCTTTGCGTATGAGCGATTCAATCGTTTCGGTGCGAATTCTTGCGCCAGGCTTGAGCCGTGCCTCGCTCGCATAACGCCACACTGCGTTTGGATCACAGGGATACCAATATCCGGTTTGAGGGTCTTGAATCGGATAATAAGTATTCGCGCGCTCTTTGTAGGTATGGGCCTTGGTGATCGGGTCCGGAGCCCAGTCGCCGTCGGGATCGTTGTCTGGATTTTTGAATTTATCCAGCTTGATCGCCTTCCCCTGAAAAATAAAAGCTGGATTCGCGTAGGCAAGCACGTGCTCGTGCACTTGGCTGAAAAATTGTCCCGCGTCGTTTCCGGTATCCTTGGTGCGCCACACAAAGGAACCGACGCGCATCCCTGGAAATACCTGCTCCAGCAGCAGCTCCAGTTTGGCGCGATTCTCGTCGTTGATTGAGACCAGCAGCACGCCGTCCTCCGCCATCAAGTCCCTGGCCAGAACCAGTCGACGGTAAAGGTACTCGAGCCACTTGCTGTGCTTGTAAACGTCGTCCTTGTCTACGAAACGATCGTTGTAAATAAAATCCTTGTTGCCTGTGTTGTAAGGGGGATCGATATAGATGCAACGGACCTTCCCTGCATGTGTCATGCGCAGATACCGCAGCGCATCGAAATTGTCGCCCTCGATTATTAGATTTCTCCAAGGCGCATCGCCGCAGGAGAGCGACGGATCGAAATCAAGCACCACAAAATCATCGTTCAGCGTATTATCGTGATCGATCTCGTCACGCTCCCACACCAAACCGAACCTGGGCTTGCGGTCACGCTCCCGCAGCAGCCGGATCAACTCTTCCTGGGAATATTGCTCGTATTTATCAGCCACTGCGTCGAGTAGTTATTCTTTGAATAAAATAATCAGGTACAGATTGAGCTAACCCGGGTTTCTCGGACACTTTTAAACGTAGACAATACGCTCGCAGGTGTCAGATGGGCAAGGGAAAGGAACGGGTGTAGGTCAATGAAGGCGCGAAGCGCGAGCGGTACAACGTGGAATTCGAGCGCGGCAGCGTTGCGTTTACTTTGCGCTGGGCTCCTGTTCGCGCTAAATTATCGGGCGGCACTTCCCGCGAAAAGCCCTGCTGCCTGATCCGAGTCTGTCCATGCCGAAAATAATGAAGACGTTCCTCATTGCACTAGTAGCCGCTCTCGTAGTGCTCCCCCGCCTGGCCTGGGCGCATCACTTCATGGGCGGAGGACTGCCCGTGATTTTCGCGCAGGGTTTTCTGTCGGGCCTGGCCCACCCGGTGATCGGCCTGGATCACGCGGCGTTCATCATCGCCGCGGGATTCTGCCTCGCCCTGGTTGAGCGCGGGATCTGGGGCGTGCCGGCCTTGATCGGCGGAAGTCTTTACGGCGCCGCGCTGCACCTGACGGGGTTCGGCCTGCCCGGCGGCGAAGCCGGCGTGGCGCTGTCGGTGATCCTGATCGGCGGCCTGGTGATGGCCCGGCGCCGGATCGGGCTGCCCTGGCTGGCGGGCGGCCTGGCACTCGCGGGCATGTTGCACGGATACGCCTACGCGGAATCCATTTTCGGCGCGGAGCCCGCGCCGCTGGGCGCGTACCTGATCGGCTTCTCGCTCATCCAGCTGAGCATCGCGGCGGCGGCCTTGCGGGTGCATCGGCATCTGATCGCCACACATGAGCGTTGGGTGAGGCCGATTTCCTCCGCGCTGGGAGTCGCGGTGGGCGCGATCGGAGTCGTTTTCCTGATAGGCAATATCGCGATCTGACGGATCGCTGGAACCCCGGACCGAAGAGTCATGAGCGATCACGACCATCATCATCACGGCGACGAACACGCTCGCGAGCACGACCGCCCGCTCTCCGGTCCGGCGCTGCGCGTAAAGGCGCTGGAGTCGCTGCTCACCGAGAAGGGTCTGGTCGATCCCAAGGCGCTCGACGAACTGATCGACACCTACGAGACCAAGGTCGGGCCGCGCAACGGCGCCCAGATCGTCGCGCGCGCCTGGGTCGATCCCGACTACAAGCGGCGCCTGCTCGCCGACGCCACCGCCGCCATCGCGGAGTTCGGCTTCATCGGGCGCCAGGGCGAGGACATGGTGGCGCTCGAGAACACGCCCAGCGTCCGCAACATGGTCGTGTGCACGCTCTGCTCCTGCTACCCGTGGCCGGTGCTCGGGCTGCCACCCGTCTGGTACAAGTCGGCGCCGTACCGCGCGCGCGCCGTCATCGATCCGCGCGGCGTGCTGAAGGAGCTGGGCGGAGAGATTCCGGAGGACGTCGAGGTGCGCGTGTGGGATTCGACCGCCGAGCTGCGCTACCTGGTCCTGCCCGAGCGTCCGGCGGGGACCGAGGGCTGGAGCGAAGAAGAGCTCGCGGAGATCGTCACGCGCGACGCGATGATAGGCGTCGCCAAGGTAACCGTGCCGGCGGGGAGCCGGCGATGAACGGCGTACACGACCTGGGCGGCATGCACGGCATGGGGCCGATCGAGATCGAGCGCGACGAGCCCGTGTTCCACTTCAAGTGGGAAGCGCGCGTGCTCGCGCTCCAGCTCGCGTGCGGCTTCCACGGAAGGTGGAACATCGACATGGGGCGCCACGCGCGCGAGCGGATGCCGCCCGCCGAATATCTTGCCGCGACGTACTACGAAAAATGGCTCCGCGGCCTGGAGATGCTGCTCGTCGAGCAGGGACTGGTGACGGCGAAAGAGATGAAGACAGGGCGTGCCGAGGCGAAAGCGGGCGACGTGCGCGCCCTCGGGGCCGCGGACGTGGCGACGTTCCTGCACAACCGCCGCCACGCGCGGCTCGACGACGACGTGCCGCCGAAATTCAGGCCCGGGGACCGCATAATCGCGCGCAACATCAATCCGATCGGCCATACGCGGCTCCCACGCTACGCGCGCGGGCGGCGCGGCATGATAGACCGCGATCACGGGGTGTTCATTTTCGCCGACACCAACGCGATGACTCGCGAGCGGAAGCCGCAGCATTGCTACAGCGTGCGCTTCGCCGCGCAGGAATTATGGGGGGCCGAAGCCTCCGCGCGCGACAGCGTATACGCGGACCTCTGGGATGACCACCTCGATCCCGCCTAAGGTCGACCTCGGCGCCCTCCCGGCCCTGCCGCGCGGCGAGGAAGGGCCGGTGTTCAAGGCGCCGTGGGAGGCGCAGGCCTTCGCGATGACGCTCTCGCTCCACGCGCGCGGCGTGTTTACGTGGCGCGAGTGGGCCGACACCCTCGCCGCCGAGCTCGCCGCCGCGGCCGCGCGCGGCGAGCCGGACGACGGCAGCCATTACTACGAGCACTGGCTCGCCGCCCTGGAAAAGCTCGTCGCCGCAAAGAATCTCATCCCGGCGGACGAGCTGGAGCGGCGCGTGGACGAATGGGATGCCGCCGCGCGGGCGACGCCGCACGGCAAACCCATCGATCTGCCGCGCCGCTGAATGCCTGCGTGTTACAATGAAACACAACTGACTCGAATCTGCACACGACCCCATGAGCACAACCCTGACCATCCGGCTCGATGACAAGCTTGACCGGGCGCTGACACGCTTTTCGCGCCGCACGGGCCGCCCGAAGAGCGAACTCGCACGCGAAGCGTTGCGCCGGCAGCTTGCGATCGCGCGCTTCGAAGAGGCGCGTCGCATCGTGCTGCCATTCGCGGAAGCGCGTGGCTTGCTTACCGACGAGGACGTGTTCGCCGCGGTGTCTTGAGGGTATTCCCGGACACCAACGTTCTCTACGCCGCGCTTGCGTCGCGCGGCCTGTGTGCGGATCTGCTGCGCGCCATGCTCGCGGAGCACGACATCGTGATCGGCGCCCCCGTCCTGGTGGAGTTGCGGCGCAATCTGGTCGGCAAACTGCGCATCCCCGTGGAGCGCGTAGAGGTGGTGATCGGCTTCATATCGGAACTGGAACGCGCCCCGTCCGTGCCGCCGCCGGCCCGGCCGCCGGCTCGGATCGATGCCGCTGACGCGGCGATCCTCGAGTGCGCCGCGCGCGCGCAGGTGGATATCTTCGTGACCGGCGACCGCGCGTTGCTGAAGCTGGGCGCATACACGGGAATCCCGGTTGTTTCGCCGAGGGACCTGTGGCTTCGACTTCAGCATAGGTAGCGATAGCGACGGTTTCAGTTCGAGCCCTGTTTCTTCGCCTCCAGCTCCTCCCAGCGCGCGAGGATCTGAGTCAGTTCTTTCTCGAGCGCGGTGTGACGTATCTGTAACTGCTTCACCTCGCCCGGCCGGTCGCGATAAAGCGCGGGGTCCGCGAGCTTGCCGGCGATTTCGCTTTGCTCGCGTTCCAGCTCCTGGATTTTCCCCGGCAACTCGGCGAGCTCGCGCCCCTCTTTGTAACTGAGCTTGGCCTTGCCCGGCGCACGTTGATTCTTGCTGCGCGGTGCAGGATTCCCGGTTTTTCCAGGTTCAGGCGCCGCTTCCCGCGACTCTTTTGAGCGCACGCGCTGCCAGTCGCTGTAGCCTCCGGCATATTCCTTCCATTCGCCCCCGCCTTCGCTTGCAATGGTCTGCGTGACGACGTTATCGAGAAACTCGCGGTCGTGGCTCACCAGGAACAGCGTGCCCGCGAAATCCTGCAGCAGCGATTCCAGCAATTCCAGCGTTTCGATGTCGAGATCGTTGGTCGGCTCATCCAGCACCAGCACATTGGCGGGCCGGCTGAACAGGCGCGCCAGCAGCAGGCGGTTGCGCTCGCCGCCGGAGAGCGATTTCACCGGCGCGCGGACCCGCTCCGGCGGAAAGAGAAAATCCCCGAGATAGCTGATCACGTGCTTTTTCACGCCGTTCACTTCGACGTGGTCGCTGCCCTGGCTGATGGTATCGCCGAGCGGCGCTTCTTCGTCGAGCGCCTCGCGGAACTGGTCGAAATAAGCGACGCTCAGCTTGCTGCCGCGGTGCACCTTGCCCGAATCCGGCCGGATTTCGCCGAGGATCAGCTTGAGCAGCGTGGTCTTGCCGCTGCCGTTCGGGCCGATCAGGCCGACCTTGTCACCGCGCAGGATTCGGCAGGAAAACTTCTTCACCACGTGCTTGGCGCCGTAATTCTTGCCCACTTCTTCGAGGTCCGCGACCAGGCGGCCTGAGCGCTCTCCTTCCGCGAGCCCCAGCGCGACCTTGCCGACGCGGTCGCGACGGGCGGCGCGCTCCAGGCGCAGCGCCTCGAGGCGGCGCACCCGGCCTTCGTTCCTCGTGCGGCGCGCCTCGATGCCCTTGCGGATCCAGACTTCCTCTTGCGCGAGGACCTTGTCGAACTTGCGCTGGTGCAGGGCTTCGGTTTCGAGCCCTTCCGCCTTCTTCACCTGATACGCGCTGAAGTTGCCCGGATAGCCGCTCAGGTTGCCGCGGTCGAGCTCCAGGATCCGCTGCACGACGGAATCGAGAAAGCGCCGGTCGTGCGTGACGACCAGTACGCTCCCCGGGAACGTACGCAGCGTCTCTTCCAGCCATTCGATCGCGGTGACGTCGAGATGATTGGTCGGCTCGTCGAGCAAAAGGAGATCGGGCGCCATGACGAGCGCGCGCGCCAGGGCCACGCGCTTTTTCAGCCCGCCCGAGAGTTCCGATACGGGGTCGTCCTCGGAGAGCTGCAGGCGGCTGAGCGTGGCTTCGATCTTGTGCTGAACACTCCAGCCATCGCTCGCATCCAGCGCCTCCTGCAGATGCTGCACCCGTTCCATCAGCGCGACATCGCCTTCAGGGGCGTGATGTCCGTCACCCCCATGCGCAGCCAGCGCGTGTGTCGCGGCGTGATAATCGACCAGCAGCTTCGTCCCCTTGCCCAGGCCTTCGGCCACCGCCTCGAACACGCTTTGCCCGGGCCGGAACGCGGGCTCCTGCGAAACGCTCGCCAGCTTCAGTTGCGGCGCGCGCCAGACCTTGCCGTCATCGGCCGCGGCAAGGCCCTCGATGATTTTCAGGAGGCTGGATTTGCCGGTGCCGTTGCGCCCGATCAAGCCGATGCGCTCGCCGGGCTCGACGACGAGATCGACACGGTCGAGCAAAGGCACATGGCCGTAAGCCAGAGACACCTGTGAAAGCTGGATGAGGGGCATCGACGGGAATTCCGGTGAGACCTTGAAACTGGAATGCGGAGGGAACGCATGTTACGACTTCCCGCCGGGGCGCGGCGCGCCCCGGCCGACCCGCCTCGCGCTAGCCGCGCAAGCGCACGTTTGTTTTCCTGCTGATGACGAAGTGGTGCGGGTTCATCTTCAGCTCGATGGCAGCGATGCGGTACTCTTCCTGGGGCCGCCGGCCCGGCGCCGTGACGGTACAGGATATGAGCTTGCCCTCGGCATTGAGCCGCGAAAGCTCAAGACCCATGCGTCGTACGCCGACCCCGAGTTTCGCCGCCAGCGCGTTGATGCGCCATGCAGTAGGGTTGGACGTCATGAAGTCGAGCACGCTTTCGCGTAAGGAAAGGGTTGTCATGGCTCAATTCTTGGCTGGAACCGCCCTGCGCGCGGCAACGGACCGCGGTTCGGGCCTGACGCTCGCGCGCCCCGAAGGCGCTACTTGTCCCATTGGGCCATGTCGGCAAGCTCGACGTTGTAGCCGACGTTCTGCGGGCCCGCGGCGGCGTTGGCTATTTTCTCGGCCTTGTGGAACGTCGCAGCGAGCCGGATGCTGAGATTTGCGAGCTCTCCCGGATCGGGCTTGAACACTGCGGCATTGTCGACCCTGAGGAAGGCGCGGCCGACCAATTCAACGTAAATCCGCGCCGCCAGGTCCTGGGTGCCGGGGTTCGCGACAGGCTTTGTGGGAGAGGACATGAATGCCGCCAAAAAGGGGAAGACGGCAACATACTACGCTGAACTGGAGGCGGGCAAGCGTATTTCCCTTGTCCGGCTTTGCAGGGCACAACGGGCTGGACCGGTAATTTGCAGGAAAATCCCGGAGTCACCAATCTTTTCCGATCGGCTCCGGCGTGATCGTTCCTGTTCTCCTGGGCGATAATGGCAGGGAAATCGCTTCGCCACCTCCGAGCTGAAAGCCCGACTTGAGCGACCCGCAAGACAGCAACAAGGCGCCCGCCGCCCCGCATCAATCCTTCGCCGCGCTGCGCCATCCCGGCTATCGCGCCTATTTCATCGGCTCGGCGCTCGCCATGATGGCCGACTCGGTCGAGCATGTGATCAGCTACTGGATCATGTTCCAGAAATTCCACTCGCCGGCGCTGGGCGGCTTCGCCATGCTCTCGCACTGGCTGCCCTTCCTTTTCTTCTCGGTGTGGTCCGGCGCGCTCGGCGACCGCTTCGATCCGCGGCGCATCATCCAGCTCGGCATGCTGTGCTTCATGGCGGCGTCGCTGGGCTGGGGCCTCCTGTTCCTCACCGATTCGCTGCAGATGTGGCATGCGATGGCGCTGCTCGTGCTGCACGGCTTCGCCGGCGTGCTGTGGCACCCTTCCGCGCAGCTGCTGATCCACGACATCGTCGGCACGGCGCACTTGCAGAGCGCGGTGCGCCTGGGCGCGACCGCGCGCTACCTCGGCCTCCTGTTCGGCCCGGCCGTGGGCGGCGCGTTCCTGCTCGCCTTCGGTCCGGCGCACGGCATCCTGCTGAACGCGCTCATTTACCTGCCGCTTGTAATCTGGCTGTGGAAGGCGCCTTACGGGCCGCGCTTCCGCAAAGGCGAGCCGGCGCCCGGATCTGACATGCGGCGCGCGGTGAAGGGCATGGGCGACATCATCTCGACGATGCGCGACATCGCCGGCAATCGCACCATCGTCTCGATGATCCTGCTCGCGGGCCTCGCGTCGCTCTTCGTCGGCAACGGCTACCAGCCGCAGATGCCGGAGTTCGCGCTCGATCTCGGCCACGGCGACCCGGACATGTCCTACAGCATGCTGCTCGCGGCCGACGCGGCCGGGGCGCTGTTCGCGGGCGTGCTGCTGGAGAGCCGCGGCCTGTTGCAGGCGAGGCCGCGCACCGCGCTCGTGCTGGCGATGCTGTGGTGCTGCGCCATTGCGGGATTCGCGGCCTCGTCGTCCTACCCGCTCGCGCTTGCGATCCTGTTCGCGGTGGGCTTCCTCGAGCTCTCCTTCAACGCCATGGCGCAAACGCTGGTGCAGTTGCGCGCGCCCGTGTCGATACGCGGCCGGGTGATCGGCCTCTACATTCTGTCGAGCCTCGGCATGCGTGCTTTTTCCGGCGTCACCGTCGGCATGGTGGGCGGGCTGATCGGCATCCACTGGTCGCTCGCCTTGAGCGCGATGGCGTTGCTCGCGATCATCGCGGGCCTGCTCGCGTTCACCCTGCGCGCGGCGCGCGCCGGATAATGTCAGAATGATGCGCACAATGTTCAACCCGGCGAGAACAATCATGCGGACTTCCCTGATTTGCGCGTTGTGGCTTCTCTCTTTGCCCGCGCTGGCGGACGATAAGGACCGGATTGTCGGCACCTGGAAGCTCGTCTCCGTCGTCTACGAGGACGCGCAGACGAAGGAACGCACGCCCGTGCTCGGCGCGCATCCGAATGGCTACCAGATCGCCACGCCCGAGGGACGCTGGCTCGCGCTGGTCACCGCCGAGGGGCGCAAGGTGCCGAAGACCGACGAGGAGCGCGCCGTAGCGCTGCGCACCATGATCTCCTACACCGGCAGGTATCGCATCGAGGACGGGAAGGTGATCACCCAGGTCGATGCGGCGTGGAACGAGGCCTGGGTCGGAACCGAGCAGGTGCGTGCCTACCGGTTAGACGGCGAATTTCTTCACCTCGAAAGCCCTCCCCAGCCGCACCCTAACCTGGGCGGCAAGGTCGTGCGCATCATCGTGACCTGGGCAAGGGAGAAATAGATTTCGGCGCAAGCAAGCGACAGGGAATAACGGTCGGTACCAATATGTTTACCCGGTTACCCTGCAACCCGCAATGGGAGGCGACGATACTCAAGCCGATGCGCGCTTGGCTGGCGATGGCGGCGCTCTTGTCACTGGCGGCGTGTACTTCCTATGCGCCGACGCCCTTCTGGACGATCAGGGAAACGGCATTCAAGGGCCTGACGCCAGGCGTCACGACCAAGGAAGACGTGCGCAAGCAAGTCGGCGTCCCCCTGTCGGAGATGTATTTTCCGCGGCAGGAGGAGGACGTCTGGGAATATCGTTACCTCGAGGGCACGACGGTGGTGATGATCGCGTACGTGTATTTTGATTCGAAAGGCGTCTACAAGCACACCTTCCACATGTACGTGTCCCGGAACAGAAGGTAACCGGCACCTGGCCGGTGCAATCCGCCCGGGCGCGGAGTCCGCGGATCAAAACTCAAGAATTTCCAGGCTGCTAATCCAGTGGCTCCAGCTTGATGATGGAGGCGCCGTGGTTGCTGCCCACCCAGAAAGTCACCGGCGTGGTCGAGTTGTCCACGAACACTCTGCGAATGTTGGTGGATTTGGGCAGGAGATATTCGGTGAACTGGCCCGTTTTGGTATCGAGCCGCAGTATCCGGTCTGAGAGCATCGATCCCGTCCACGCTTCGCCGTTCTTGTCCAGGGCCACGTCGTAGGGAGCGGACCAGGGCGTCGGCGCTTCCCACTCCTGGAAGCGCTCGGTCCTGGTGTCGAACATGCCGATCCTGTTGCCGCGGTATTCGGCGAACCAGAGGCGGTCCTGCGAATCCATCATTCCGCGGCGCGGTCCCGAGCTGAGCGTCGGCGTCGGGTAGAGCGTGATCTTGCCGGTCTTCGCATCGATTCGGCCGATGTGCTCGTTGGCGATGTCGGTGAAAAATGCATTGTTCTTCGAGTCGGAGATGACATCGTAGATGTTGTGAGTCTTCTTCGATTCCTTGAACGGCTCGAAGGTCTCCCATTTACCCGACGCAAGATCGACGCGGTGCACGGCGGCGAAACCGTTGTTCTGCGTCCAGATCTTCCCGTCCACCGCGGTGTGCAGCGGGCTCGTCATGTTGACCTGGGTGTTGTTCTTGTTCAGCTCCGCCGAGATGCTGAGGACCTGCAACTTCTCGGTCTTGCGGTCGAACTTGGCGATCGCCCCTTGGTACATCAGGCCGGCCCAGAGGTTGCCGTCCTGGTCGGCGCGCAGCGACAGCATCCCGGTCGGTGAGCCTTTCTTGAGTTCGGGCACCGGGTACTCGGTGACCTTGCCGGTCTTCGGATCGAGCTTGCCGATAAACTGCTCGCCGAAACTGGAATACCACGCCACGCCCTCCGCATCGACGATCACGTCGTGCGGTTCGATCGTCGGCCGCGGCATGTCGTACTCGGTGATGACGACCTGCGTTCCTTTGCCCTTCGGCCGTGGTAGTGTCTTCAGTGCATATTCCCAGCCGGAGTCCGCGCTCAGATTGATGCTGCTCAGCCAATCAGCCTGCGCCCGCTGAAAGCGCACCCGGTCCTCGCCGATCATCTCGCGGTCGCGGTCGGCGAGGCGTCGCTGCGGATGCAGCGGCGTGCTCTGATTGGCGTAGCCCGCCATGCGCACCAGCGTCTGCATGAATCCGGCGGCGTCGTACTTCGAGCGCGCGATGCGCTCGATGGTGTGGCAGCCGACGCAGCCGAGCAGCGTGCGCTTCTGTTGTTCGGTGCCCGGCGCGCTGATGATCCAGTCGGCATTGGTGAGCTGGGCCGCAAGGTCCTGGGTCTTGCGCAGCCGGATTTCGGCCATGGCGGTTTTTTGCGCGGCTATTTCCACCGACCGGGGACTCTCCAGGTCGTATCCGGCCGCGCGAACGCGCAGCGAATACTTGCCTGGCTCCAGTCTGGCTGAAGGAAAGCGATAATGGCCCTGGCTGTCGCTGACCACGGTAATGGTCACCGTGGAACCCGCCCTCTTCGCGCTGACCAGCACGCCTTCCATCGGGCCTTCTTCCTTCGAGCTGACCTGCCCGGTCAGCGCCAGGCCGGGCGTTTCAGCGGCCCCGATGGGACCGGGCGCGACGAAGATCAAGAATACGGCTGCAGCCGCGATGGCCGTTGCAAGAAAGGTCTTCGTCAGCATAAGAGTCCTCCTGGAGACCGGCAACTCACGCCTGGCAACCGCCATGCGGAGAGACGGGACGATTCTAGCCGATTGCCCGGTGAGCGTTTCATTCGGGGGACCACTGCCTTCCGGGAAGCGGAAGCGGGTTTTCAGGCATGTGTCAGGCAGGTGACAGGAATAATGGCGGCAGGGATGCTGTTTATACTGGGTCCCTCCCGCAAACCTTGACAGGAGCTGATCATGAGCAAATGGAAGCGCGGATTTTTGGTGCTGGCGGTTCTCTTTTCCCTGGCCGGCTGCGCCGGTTATCATCCGGCGTATTCCCCCACTCCATGGTGGACGATCAGGGAAACGGCCTTTACCAATCTGAAGCCCGGCGCCACGACAAAGGAGGAAGCGCGCAAGCTCGTCGGGATTCCCCTGTCCGAGATGCACTTTCCGCGGCAGAACGAGGACGTCTGGGAATACCGATATCTGGAAGGCACGACGATCATCATGATCGCGTACGTGCATTTCGGCCCGAACGGCGTCTA
>JBGPYQ010000016.1:0-27539 GCA_041493345.1 Gammaproteobacteria bacterium
GGCCTTGACCGGCACGGAGACGTGCTGCTCCTTGCCGCGGGTGTCGGTGAAGCGCAGGTCGACGAACTTGACCTCCTTTTCCTTGATCATTTTTATGACATCAGTGGCAGACATTGCCATTTCGCGATCTCCTCAGGGTTGCGGATTGTTGGTCGGAAAACGTGGAATAGAGCGCCAAATCAGCAGAAATCGTGCCATCCGGCGTAAAAAGGCAGGCCATTGTGCCATAAGAGAGCACTCGCAGCGACAATTGGGCGTCGCGCACCAAGCTGGCGCGAAGCAGCAATTATGCGCACCATGCCGGTGCGAAGCAACTCCCGACTTTATCTTCGTGGCGGGATAAACTAGACATCTCTGCCGCGCATTTTTCGGATCTTGCCATGCCGACCGACTCGATTGAAGACATTCTCGCCCGGGCCAAACAGCGGGCGGATTCGATGAACCTGCCTTATGCCGGCGCGCTGCTGCCATCGGAGGCGCACACGCTCATGCATCAGGCCTCCGGCTCCAAGTTGGTCGATGTTCGCACCCGCGCCGAATGGGAATGGATCGGGCGCGTGCCCGGCGCGGTGACCATCGAATGGAACAGCTGGCCCGGCGGACAACTCAACCCGCAGTTCCTCGAACAGTTGCAGGCCCAGGTCAAGAAAACCGAAGCCCCGGTCATGTTCCTGTGCCGCTCCGGAGCCCGCTCGCATAACGCCGCGACCGCGGCGACCAAGGCCGGCTACCCGAACTCCTACAACATTCTTGAAGGCTTCGAGGGCGACAAGGACGCGAACGGCCATCGCAACACCGTCGGCGGCTGGCGCAAGGCAGGCCTGCCCTGGGTGCAGGCCTGATCCGCACAGCACGGTAGACGAGATGCGCGGCATCGATCACGGCGCATGGACTCCACTCGTGCTGATTGGAGCACGGGCATTTTTACAAATCGCCGCAGAGCAAGAGTAAAATTATTCGCCTATTCTGGGAGGTTCCATCATGAACAAGAAACTTTCGTTGCTCGCGCTGAGCATCACTCTGCTCGCGCTGTCCGGCTCCGCCTGTGCGCAAGCCGTTACCACCGCCAGCCGCCTGCCGGGCAAGGTGCACCTTTTGCCGGCCACGCTCGAATCCACGCAATGGGGCTGGTTCGACAATTCGCAGGCTCCCGTGCTCACGATCAACTCCGGCGATACCGTTGTGCTCGAGACGATGATGCACTCGCACAATCAGGTGGTCCCGGGCCGGACGATCGAGGAAATAAAGAAACTGCGCACCGACCATCCGGGGCGCGGGCCGCATACCGTCACCGGGCCGATCTACGTCACTGGCGCCGAGCCCGGCGACACGCTCAAGATCAAGATCAACCGAATCGTGCCGCGCGCCTACGCGACCAACTTCAACGTACCGGGCATGTTCGGCGAGTTTCCGAAGGAGTACCAGGACGGACAGGTGAAATACCTCTATCTCGACATGGATCGCAAGGTCACCGAGTTTCTGCCCGGCGTATACATACCGCTCAAACCCTTTCCAGGCACCATCGGCGTGGCGCGCAAGGAACCGGGGCGCTACAGCACCGTGCCGCCGGGGGAGTACGCCGGCAACATGGACATCCGCGACCTCACCGAAGGCACGACCCTGTACGTGCCGGTGCACGTGCCCGGCGCGCTGCTTTGGACCGGCGATTCGCACGCCGCGCAGGGCAACGGCGAGGTCAACCTCACGGCGGTTGAAACTGCATATAAAGAATTCAACATTACCGTCACGGTCCTGAAGGACATGAAGCTCGACATTCCGCGGATCGAGACTCCGAATTCCTGGATCACCATGGGATTCGACCAGGATCTGAACAAGGCCTGGGACTCGGCCAGGGGCCAGACGGTGAAATTCCTTGCGGAGCAGCGCAAGATCACGACTGAGCAGGCCGCTGCGCTGATGCCCAAGGTGACCGACTGCCGCGTTTCGCAGGTGGTCAATATCAAGAAAGGCGTGCACTGCCTCAACCCGAAAGATCTCAAAGGCAAGGAAGACATGGAGCGCCCGGCTTCGGAAAATGCAAAGTACTACGTCAGCCACGCCAAGGATGCCGATCTCAACAAGGCGATGGACACGGCGTCGATGGGAATGATCAAGTTCCTCGAAAACAAGAAAGGCGTTGCCCGGCTCGACGCGTACGGCTTGGCCAGCGTGGCGATGGACTGCAGGGTGGGGGCGGTATCCAGCAGCGAAAAGAACGTTCATTGCCTGATGCCGAAAAGCCTCTGGCAGACTCCAAAATAGGCAAGCTCCGCTGAGGTTCAAGGGCTGAGCACGGCAGCCCTTGTCATTTTGGGTCCCCGATGCGTGCCGCGGTTCTGATCGTCTGGTGGGCGGCGCTTGTGTCTACGCACGCTTTGGCACAAGCACCATCGAAGCTGCGCCTCGTGGCGACCACCACGGATCTGGCCAGCCTTGCCGAAGCGGTTGGAGGCAACCGCATCGCAGTGTCCAGCCTGGTTCCGCCGAACTTCGACCCCGAGGAATATCAATCGCGGCCGCGGGATCTGGAGCGGCTGCGCGACGCCGACGCGGTAATACGGGTCGGCGTGGACTACGATCTGTGGCTTGACCGTCTACTCGCGCAGGCGCAGAACCCGGCGCTCGCGCGCGGCGGACCCGGCTATATCGATGCCTCGGTTGCGATCGCGCTGCTTGAGGTGCGCGGCGCGACCGTCGGGCCGGGCCATCCCCACGGCAGCGGCAACCCGCATTACTGGCTCGATCCCGCCAACGCCGAGATCATCACGGGCTTTGTCCTCGAGCTACTCGCGCGGCTCGACCAGCCGGGCGCGAAACAATACGAGCGGCGGCGAATCGCATTCCTCGAGCGCCTGGCGGCACGACAGCGAGAATGGGGGAAGGCGCTCGCGCCGTTTCAAGGCAAACCGCTCATCGCGTACCATAACAACTGGGCGTACCTGGCGCGCCGCTTCCGGCTCAACGTCGCCGGCATCATTGAGATGAAACCCGGCGTGCCGCCCAGTCCGGCGCATCTCGCCGGACTGCTCCGAGCCATGCGCGAGAAGGACATCGCCATCATCGTGCGCCAGCCGCACGAATCCGCCAAGCACGTCGAGTTTCTCGCCAGCCGCTCGGGCGCCGTCGTCCTGGTGCTCGCGGCGTCCGTGGGCGCCGTGCCCGAAGCACGCGACTACATCGGGCTGTTCGACTACAGCGTCGGCACGCTGACGGCGGCATTTTCGCGGCAGCGCGCTCCATGAGTGACGCGCTCGCGCTGCTCGCGCTGCCGCTCGCAGCGACGCTGTGTCTCGTCGGCATCCACGCCTACTTCGGCATCCAGGTGCTGCGCCGCAATATCATCTTTGTCGATCTCGCGCTCGCACAGATTGCCGCGCTCGGCGCCACTGTCGCATTTATGCTCGGCCATCCGGCGCTGGGCGCGACAACGTATGGATACTCTCTCGGATTCACGCTGCTCGCCGCCCTGCTGCTCGCGTTCACGCGTCAGTGGTCGGGACATATTCCGCAGGAAGCGCTGATCGGCGTGATCTACGTGGTGGCCGCCGCGGCGGCCCTGCTGCTCATCGACCGCGCGCCGCAGGGCGGCGAGCACCTGAAGCAGATCCTCACCGGCAACATCCTTACCGCGGGATGGGACGAGCTCGCGTTGATCGTGCCGCTGTATCTTGCCGTCGCGTTCGTGCACTGGCTGCTGCGGGCGCGGCTGCTTGCGGCGGCAGAACTCGACTGGCGCTGGGAATTCGCGTTCTACGCGAGCTTCGGCGTGGTGGTGACGAGCTCGGTGGCGCTCGCCGGCGTGCTGCTCGTGTTCTCCTTCCTCATTATCCCGGCAGCCATCGGCGTGCTCTACGCAGGGCGCCTGTTCCAGCAACTGGTGATCGGTTGGATCGCCGGCGCCGCCGCAAGCGTCGTCGGCCTAGCCTCGTCCTATGCCTGGAACCTTCCCACCGGCGCCGCCATGGTATGCGCATTCGGGCTCTCGCTGGCAGCGGCCGGCATGCTCTATCCGTTTGCGCGCGGCGCGTCCAAGGCGCAGGCGGCGCGGCGAATGCTCGCCGCATTGCGCTGGTGCGCGACCTTGGTGCTGCTTGTTTCGGCAATCTGGCTCATCGTCGCGCCCAGGCTGGATCAGCCGCTGCTCGACGCGGCCGAGCTCGCCGTGCCCACGCTTCGCAGCCTGTACCTGGACGAGCGCGAGGCGGAGCTGTATCAGGACGCGAGCGCCCACGCCGAGCGCTATCGCCGCGAAGCCGAGCGCCTGAACGAATTCGAAGCGCGCAGCCGCTTTGAAGGAAAACCGCTCGACGACCAGGAGTTGCGCGGCATCTCCTCGTTCCTGAAGTCCTACAACGAGATGCTCCACGGCGAGGAGTTCGTCATGCGCGAGGTGCGCAGCCGCGCGCGCGCGCGCGCGCGCTGGATCGTGGGCGCGCTCGCGATCGCGCTGGCGCTATTGATCGCGCCCGGGTTCTTTACCAAGGCGCTAAGCGCCCTGCACCAGAAACGTTCTCAGGCAGAATCCTAAAATAGGCAGGAGCGCCTGGAACGATGCTGAATTTGAATCACGGCAAGCGCGGCATGGCAGTCGCGCCGCACTCTCTGGCGGCGCAAACGGCGCTTGCGGTGTTGCGCGAAGGCGGGACTGCCGTGGAAGCGATGGTGGCCGCCGCGGCGACCATCGCCGTCGTCTATCCGCACATGAATTCGATCGGCGGGGACGCCTTCTGGCTGATTCACGTCCCCGGCAAGGCGCCGCGTGCGATCGACGCCTGCGGCGCGGCAGCCGCGCGCGCCTCGATCGATTTCTACCGCGAGCGCAGACTGAAAGCGATTCCCTTCCGAGGCGGCGCCGCCGCCAACACGGTCGCGGGCACCGTTTCGGGATGGAATCTCGCGCTTGAATTCAGCAGCGAGGAACTCGGCGGCCGCATGCCGCTTTCGCGTCTGTTGGCCGACGCGATCCATTACGCAGAGCACGGCATCGCCGTCACGCGCAGCCAGACAGTCACGACCGCGAGCAAGCTCGACGGCCTGAAGGGCCAGCCGGGTTTCGACGAAACATTTCTTGTAAACGGCGCGCCGCCGGCGACCGGCAGCCTCTTCGCGCAAAAGCGCATGGCCGCGACCCTGACACAGCTCTCAACGGCCGGGCTTGACGATTTCTATCGGGGGGAACTGGCGCAGTCCATCGCGCGCGACCTCGCTGCGGTGGGCAGCCCGCTCGCCGGGGATGACCTGCGCGAGCATCGCGCCCAGTGGCGCACGCCGCTCGCGTTGAAGCATTCGCTTGGCACGCTGCATAACATGACCCCGCCGACACAAGGCGTGGTGTCGCTTCTGATCCTTGGCATCCTCGATGCGCTCGAAATCGGCAAGGTCGATCCGCAATGCGCAGACTATGTGCATTTGTGCGTTGAAGCGGCGAAACAGGCGTTCGGCGTCCGCGACCGCTACATCACCGATCCGGCCTATATGAGCGTGGACCCGCAAAGCTTTCTCGAGCCCGCACGGGTGCGCGAACTGGCGGCGAAAATCGATCGCAGGCGCGCTGCACCCTGGGGCGTGGGCAAAGGACCCGCCGACACCGTGTGGATGGGCGTGGTCGACGGCGCGGGCCGTGCGGTCAGCTTCATTCAGAGCCTCTATCACGAGTACGGCAGCGGCGTGGTGCTGAAGGATTCAGGCATTAACTGGCAGAATCGCGGTTGCAGCTTCTCGCTCGACGAGAAAGCCCTGAACGCGCTGCGCCCGAAGCGCAAGCCGTTCCATACGCTCAACCCGGCACTCGCGCTCCTCGGCGACGGGCGCACCATGGTGTACGGCAACATGGGCGGCGACGGCCAGCCGCAGACGCAGAGCGCGGTGTTCACCCGCTACGCCGTGTTCGGCATGACTCCGCAGGAAGCGATCAGCGCGCCGCGCTGGCTGCTCGGACGCACTTGGGGACAGACAACCGACACGCTCAAGCTCGAAGCGCGCTTTCCGCCCGAGGTGATCGAGACTTTGACACGAATGGGGCACGAGATCGAGGTGGTGGCGGACTACGACGAAATTGTCGGCCATGCGAGTGCCATCGTGCGGCATCCGGACGGCACGCTCGAAGGTGGCTCGGACCCGCGCTCCGACGGCGGCGTTGCTGCGTACTAGCCTCCCGACCAGTTCACCAGCCCCGTATAAGCAGTAACGAGCACCACGGCGCCGAATACGATCCGGTACCAGGCGAAAGGCCTGAAGTCGTGGCTCGCGATATAACGCAACAGCCAGCGCACGCAAAGGAACGCCGACACGAACGCAGTGATCGAGCCAACCGCAAACATGCCCATGTCGCCCGAATCAAATAGCGCGCGGTTTTTCCAGAAATCGTATCCCCCTGCGGCGATCAGCGTCGGCACCGCGAGAAAAAACGAGAATTCCGTCGCCGCCTTGCGCGAAAGGCCGAACAACATCCCGCCGATAATGGTCGCGCCCGAGCGCGAAGTGCCGGGGATCAGGGCGAACGCCTGCGCGATACCGACTTTCAGTGCATCGAGCCACGTCATTGCATCTACTTGGAGCACTCGCGGAGCGCGATCGCGCCGCTCGGCCCAGAGAATCACGAAAGCGCCGACGATGAAGGCGAGCGCGATAGGGACGGCATGGAACAGGTGCGCCTTGATGAACTTCCCGAACGCGAGTCCGAGCACCGCGGCAGGGATGAAGGCGACGATCAGATTGAGTACAAAGCGCCGCGCGGCGCGGTCCGAGGCAAGCCCCGCCAGCACGCGGAAAAACTTGCCGCGGTATTCCCAGACGATCGCGAGCATCGCTCCCGTTTGAATGACGATCGCGAAGACCTTCGCCTTATCGTCATTGAAGCCGAGCAGATCTTCGGCGAGAACCAGATGTCCGGTGGAGGAAATCGGCAGGAATTCCGTCAGACCCTCGATGACGCCGAGAACGAGCGCTTTCGCGAGCAGAACCAGATCCACGCCGACTCCCAAAAAAGAAAGGACGGCAATTTTTGCCGCCCCGAGTTTAGCGGAAAGGCTCAGGCTTTGGTGTAGATCTCCGCACCTTTTTTCACGAACTCGATCGCTTTCTGTTCCATGCCCTTCTTCAGCGCGTCATCGCCGGATAGCCCGTGCTTCGCGGCGTATTCGCGCACGTCCTGGGTGATCTTCATCGAGCAGAAATGCGGGCCGCACATGGAGCAGAAATGCGCGAGCTTCGCGCCTTCCTGCGGCAGCGTCTCGTCATGGAACTGCTTCGCCTTGTCCGGATCGAGTCCGAGATTGAACTGATCTTCCCAGCGGAACTCGAAGCGCGCCTTCGAGAGCGCGTTGTCGCGGATCTGTGCGCCGGGGTGACCTTTGGCAAGGTCGGCCGCGTGCGCGGCGATCTTGTACGCCATGATGCCGTCCTTGACGTCATCCTTGTCGGGTAGTCCGAGGTGCTCCTTCGGCGTCACATAACATAGCATCGCCGTACCGTACCAGCCGATCATGGCCGCGCCAATGGCGCTGGTGATGTGGTCGTAGCCGGGCGCGATGTCAGTGGTGAGCGGCCCAAGCGTGTAGAACGGCGCCTCCTTGCAGTACTTGAGCTGCAGATCCATGTTCTCCTTGATGAGCTGCATGGGCACGTGGCCCGGCCCCTCGATCATCACCTGGCAGTCGTGCTTCCAGGCGATATCGGTCAGCTCGCCGAGCGTCCTGAGCTCCGCGATCTGTGCTTCGTCGTTGGCGTCGTAGATCGATCCGGGGCGCAGGCCGTCGCCGAGCGAGAACGACACGTCGTAGGCGGCCATGATCTCGCAGATGTCTTCGAAATGCGTATAGAGAAAGCTCTCCTTGTGGTGCGCCAGGCACCACTTCGCCATGATCGAGCCGCCGCGCGAGACGATCCCGGTCATGCGTTTCGCGGTCATCGGAATGAACGGCAGCCGCACGCCTGCATGGATCGTGAAGTAGTCCACGCCCTGCTCGGCCTGCTCGATCAGCGTGTCGCGGAAAATTTCCCAGGTGAGTTCCTCGGCCTTGCCATCTACTTTCTCGAGCGCCTGGTAAATCGGCACCGTACCGATGGGAACGGGCGCGTTGCGGATGATCCACTCGCGTGTTTCGTGAATGTGCTTTCCCGTGGACAAATCCATCACCGTGTCACCGCCCCAGCGGATCGCCCAAGTCATCTTCTCGACCTCCTCGGCGATGCCGGAGCTGATGGCCGAGTTGCCGATGTTGGCGTTGATCTTCACCAGGAAATTGCGGCCGATGATCATCGGCTCGGTTTCCGGGTGGTTGATGTTCGCCGGGATGATGGCCCGGCCGCGCGCGACCTCGTCGCGCACCAATTCGGGCGTGATCAGTTTCGGAATCGACGCTCCGAAGTCCTGCCCGGCATGCTGGCGCATGACCAGCTCGGACAGAGCATCGCGGCGTTGATTTTCGCGGATAGCGACATATTCCATTTCCGGCGTGACGAACCCCTCTCGCGCATAGTGCATCTGGGTTACGTTTCGCCCCGCCTTCGCGCGGAGCGGCGCGCGCTTCAGATTGAAGCGCATATCGGCTAGCTTGGGGTTCGTCAGACGCTCGTACCCGTACTTTGAACTGGGCCCGGCCAACTTCTCGGTGTCGGCGCGCTCCTCGATCCATTTTGCGCGAAGCGCCAGTAGCCCCTGGCGGACGTCAATCCTCATGTCCGGGTCGGTGTACGGCCCGGAAGTGTCATAGACGAAAACCGGGGGGTTCTTTTCCACACCAAACGAGGCGGGAGTGTCCGATTGGGTGATCTCGCGCATGGGCACGCGGATGTCTGGCCGTGACCCCGTTACGTACAGCTTGCGCGAATTCGGCAGCGGCTTTACCGCCGCTTCGTCGACTCGAGCGGTCTGGGCAAGAAACTTCGGATTGGCGTTCATGGCGCTCCTCTTGCGTAATTACCGCAGGGAGCGAAGGACGAGTCGTTCAACGCTTCCCTGCGGCGGCATTATCCGCATCAGGTTCGAAGGGTTTGCTCTCACCCGGCGCGCACAGTGCTCCGCCAGGACCCCTACGTTGTTGCATGCCACGTTACCCCAAGCTTGCGACAATGGCAAGGGTGTCAGCTTCAGGGACGCACCGCAAAGGTGAGCCGAATGCAGTTGCGCTCGCCTTCGCGCTCGTAACTGGCGTCCGTGACGAGCGAGCGGATTAATCTCAATCCTAGTCCCCCCACGGGTTGTTTCGCGACGAGTACGGTGGCTTCGGGCGGATGGATAGGGCTAAACGGGTTATGCGGCGGAGCCGCGTCTTGGTAGCGCAGCACGAACCCCGCCTCGCTCGGTACTAAGCCCATCCAGACCGGGGATTCGCTTTCTCCCTTGTAGCCATGAGTGACGGTATTCGTGAATAATTCCTCGACGATGAGCAGCAGTTTGAGGCAATCTTCTCTTCCAATACCGGCTGTAGCGCACGCGCCCTCCACGAACGTACGGATTTCGGCCATGGAATCCATTCGGGCGGGGAAGCGGCAAAGAGGTGCGTTGGCCATGAAGGCTGGAGCAGCGGCAGGTAGGCTTTTTGGGTATTATAGAAAGAAAGCGTCCGACTGGGCGCCAGCCACGCCCGGCAACGCATGTTGCATTATTCTGTGGAGGGTGATCATGCTACAAACTTGCATTGTTACGATTCGCCGATTATTCGTTGTATTCGTATGCGGTGTCGCGCCGTTTGCTGTCTGGGCCGATGACATCGGCCACTTCAAAGTTGCCAAAGGCTCGGTGTATATCGATCGCGGCGGCCAACGCCTGGCAGCACAGGTGGGGACCGGTCTGCAGGCAACCGACATCGTCGTGACCGGCGCGGACGGCTCGGCGGGCATTACTTTTAGCGACAATTCGCTTCTGTCCGTCGGTCCCGGCAGCGTGCTTGCGATCGAGCGCTACGCCTTTGACTCTACTAGGCATGATGGCGCGTTCGAGTCCACATTGCGCAAGGGAACGCTTTCGGTGGTTTCCGGCAAGATCGCCAAGCAATCGCCAGACGCCATGAAAGTGAAAACGCCATCGACGATTCTGGGCGTACGCGGAACGGAATTCCTCGTGCGGACGGACGGCACGACCGAGTAACCGGGTAAGCAGGGCCCCGTCGTGACCGTGCTGTACGCCGCTCTCGCGGCGCTGCTGATCTATTTGGGCAGCCGGGGGTCGCCGCCTGGCGATCTGGTAGTGCTGCTGCCGGACAAGAACGGCAAGGTCGGCACGGTCATTGTTCATGGTCGCAAGGGTGAAACCGTTCTCAACAGTGCGTACGCCTCCGCTCGCAGCAATTCCGACGGAGGCGTTCGGCAGGATACGGCGAGCGAGCAGGAGCTGATAGAGGTATTCGGCAGCGCGCTTGCCGCGCAACCGTCGCGCCCGATTTCGTTCCTGCTTTACTTCGAGAATGGCAGCGACGAATTGACGGAAGCGTCAAAGGAAGAGGTGAAGCAGTTGCTTGCCGAGATGCCGGGCAGACGGGCACCTGAAATCACTATTACAGGCCATACCGACCTGGTCGGGGCCGACGAACTGAACATTGCTCTATCGATGCAGCGGGCCGAGCGCGTGAAGACGATATTGACGGGAATAAATGTCTCGTCCGAGCGCATCCAGGTCTCCGGCCGCGGCAAGCGCGAGCCGCTGGTTCTCACCCCCGACGGAGTTCCCGAGCCGCGCAACCGGCGCGTGGAAGTCAGCGTCCGCTAAAGGTCCCCGCCCGAATTCCGGCGCAACACCAAGAGCGTAATATCGTCCGCGGCCTCGGCGCCCGCGACAAACTGCGCGACGTCGGACCGGATCGCATCGCCAAGCGCCGCCGCGCTCCCGGTATGCCGCGAGCGGTCGATTGCCCGGCGCAAGCGACCGGACCCATAAAGTTCCCCCGCCGGATTCATTGCCTCGGTCACGCCGTCGGTAACCAGGCAGAGCGTCGCCCCGTGGCTCATGCGATGCTCGGCCAAGACATAAGGGAATCCTTCGAGCACGCACAGCGGCGGCCCCCCGCCCGCCTCCAGGCGCACGATCTCACTGCTCCCGGGGGAAAAGACGAAAGGCGCTTCGTGTCCGGCGCTGCAATATTCCAGGAGGCCGGTACGCACGTCGAGCACACCGGCAAATGCCGTTACAAAAAGGGATTCCGGATTTTCGCGCGAGATCTCGGCGCTTGCCTCCTGAAGGACTTCATCCACGCGGCCGCCGCGCCGCAACGCGGCGCCCTTGCACAGGGCTTTGCTGACCGCCATGAAGATGCTGGCGGGCAGTCCCTTGCCCGAAACGTCGCCGATAAGAAAAAACAGCCGGTCGGCACCGAGCATGAAAAAATCGTAGAGGTCTCCGCCCACTTCCCGTGCCGGCTCCATCGAAGCAAAGATTTCGAAACGCTGCTCAAATGGAAAGATCTGTTCGGGCCGCGGCAAAATGCCGATCTGGATGCGCCGCGCTGCATCGAGCTCACCGGCGAGGCGCGCAGCCGCTTCACGCTCGTGCTGCAGGCGCTCGCGCAACAGCTTGCGCTGCGCATTAGCTTCCGCCAGCGTTTCCGCGAGCATCGCGGCAAACAGCAAGGCGAGTACGGCACCCGGAACCGAAGCATCGATCAGCAGACCGGCTCCCTTGTACGCCGCAAATCCTCCCGCTCCCAGTGAAATAAGCGCAAGCGCCAGCACCAGAACCGAGTAGCGCGGCGCAAGGCGCGGAACGATGTAAATGACCAATACGCCCAGTACGATCGAAGCAAAAGCCTCCGCCCAGGGAGCCCAGCGGGGCCGTGCGAGCAGGCTGCCGTCGAATACCTGCTCCAGAATCTGGGCATGAATCTCGACGCCCGGCATGCGCGCGCCTTGCGCCGTGGTCTTATAGTCGATCAGGCCAAGTCCGGTGACACCGACGAGCACTATCTTGCTCTCGAATTGCGTGTTGTCGGCCGTGCCGTGCAGCACCTCGGCCGCGGAAACAAAGCGGCTTGGGTCATGCGGCGTGAAATGTACCCACAGACGCCCGTCGCGCTGGGTGGGTACAGTCAGGTCGCCGACGCTGACATTCTCGACGCCGTCTGCGCCGGTGCGCACGACGAACATCGGGTTTGCGCTCGCCACGCGCAGCGTTTCCAGGCTTAGCGACAGCACCGGCGTGGCGCCGATCGTCGAGACCATCGGCATCCGCCGGACTACGCCGCCTTCGAGGTCCGCGCTGATCAACCCATGTCCCTGCGCGGCCGCATCGATTTCCGGCAAGCTGCGAAGGGCCGAAGCATAGTGGCGAAGGAACGGACGCGCGTCGCCGCCTTTTTGCAGCGAGATCGCAAAGGCCGCCGCGGAATCCGGTGAGCCCGATTCGAGACCGGCGATGCTGAGCACGACCGGGGCGGACTTTATCGCAGCGGCAAGCGTCGAATCATGGCGCGGCAGCCCCGCGAGCCGATTTGCCAGGCCGCGATCGATCCTGGACACCGAAGACGCCAGCCATTCGGGCGACAGCCGGTCGGGCTCCGAAAACAGAATGTCGACGCCGATCGCAGCCGGGTGCGCGTCGCGCAGGTTCCCGATCAGTTCCGCAACTACCGACCGCGGCCAGGGCCACTGGCCGAACTGATCGAGGCTCGTCTCGTCGATCGCAACGATCATGGCCGGCGCTGAGCGCCGCTCGCGCGGCGATAAAACTTGATAGGTGTCGAGCCAAGCAAAGCGTAGCGCCCCGGCCACCGGCATTCCCTCCCACAGCACCGGCGCCATCAGCATGGCGAGCAGAATCAGGCCGTGTCGCGCGCCGCGGGCGGAAAAAATGGCGCCTGGTCGGCCGGCCGCCGAAGGGCCCCTGTCCGCCGTGGAATTCACAGCGTCAACGACATTCGGCGGTGACGCCCCGCTCAGAGCGCGATCTCCAGCCCGTCGTAGGCCGCCGAAATGAACAGGCGTTCGCCCAAACGCGTGATTTCCTCGAGGCGCAACGTCTCCTGCCAGATTTTCGCAATGCGCTCGTCGTCATGTGCCGGTTCGTGGTGGTAGAGCACAAGGTGCTTTGCATTTGCAAGCTGGCAAAGCTCGACCCCGACGACATTGCTCGAGTGGCCCCAGTCCTCCTTCACCGACACCGTTTCTGCGAGCGAATACATGGCGTCGAAAATGACGAGGTCGGCGTCGCGGAAAAAGGCGGCGAATCCCTCGGTTTCCTCAGGATCGTCCAGCGTGTGTTCCGAGTCGGTCGAATACACGATAATCCTGCCATCCCGGGCAAAACGATAGCCGTAGGAATCCCCGGAATGGCTTTGCAGCTTCGACGTCACGCCCCAGCCGGCGATGTCGTAAGTCCGGTCGGGATCGAGCGTCACAAACTCTATGGTCGCACTGAGGCGTTCAAACGGCACGGGGAAGCTGGGGGCATCCTGCTGCCGGCGCAATGCGCTTTCGAGTTCCTTGTGGCAGCCGTATATACGAATCGTGTTGCCCCGGACATAGGCCGGCGCGAAGTACGGAAAGCCCATGATGTGGTCCCAATGCAGGTGGGAAACGAATACGTGGAATACGTTGGCCTTGGCGGGACCATCCTTGGCGAACACGTGGTTCCCGAACACGCGAACTCCGCTGCCAAGATCGCACAACACATACTCGGTGCCGCCCGCGTCGAGCTGCACGCAGGACGAGTTTCCGCCGAAAGTGTGGGACACCGCGAAGTCGAGCTCGTTCTCGATCCACGCCCTGGCCTTTTCCGGCGTATCGAGTCCCTTGCGCGCCGCCGCGACCAGGGCACGGCTCAGCTTTTCCTTGATCGAACTCGAGTCAAGCGCGACGGGGATCGAGCCGCGCGTTCCCCAGAATTTCACCCGCGGTGCCGCCGTCGTCATCGCGGGTGTCTGGAGTCATAGACCGCGAGGCCCGTGGGCGACGCCTTCGCCAGAGCTTCGCGGATCGTGCCAAAACACTCGAAGACGAGATTGAATCGGCTGATTTCAAAAATCTCGCGCACTACCGACTGCAGCGCTGCCACCACGATCGTGCCGCCCCGCGCGCGGGACTGCCTCGCCATCAGCATCAAGACGCGCAGACCGACACTGCTGATGTATTCGACCCCGGAAAAATTCAGAATAAGACGGTCTCCGCCGTCGCTGCAGGCCGCGACGCGCGCGTCGATTCCGGCCTTGAACGCGTCCGTGGTGCTGTTGTCGATGCGCCCGGTGAGCGTAAGCACGAGCGTGTTGCCAAATCGTTCTTCGGAAATCTGCATGGAATGGAAATCGGCCTCGATTGACTGAACGCGCCTGCAGGCACCGTCGGCAGACCCGCGTTCGTTCAAGATATCGTAATCAGTATCGCAGGCTATTGTGATTCATAGCCTAGCACGCTTCAAGCGTCCCGATCGGGCCGCCCTGCCGGCAGCGGGAGGGTCCCGTCCTCCTGAATTCCCGATGGAGCGCGAAGCATTGACTTGCAGGCGGGTTTGTTCTTTAATGACTGACCGGTCAGTCATTAAAGAACATGAATTCCCGCAGGAAGACCAGGCCCAAGCCACGCCGGGAGCGGCGCAAGGCGTCGCGTCCGAATGAACTCATTGCCGCCGCGCTGGAACTGTTCGTCGAGCGCGGATTTGCAGCGACGCGGCTCGAGGACATCGCCGTCCGTGCCGGCGTCAGCAAGGGCACCCTCTATCTCTACTTCGCCGGCAAGGATGAACTCTTCAAGGCGGTTGTCCGGGGAGGGATCCTGCCCGCCATCGCGAAAGCCGAATCCCTGGCCGGGCAATTCTCCGGCAGCACCAGCGATTTGCTGCGCGCGATCGTGACGGGTATATGGAGCAACGTAGGCAAGACCTTGCTCTCCGGGATTCCCAAGCTCATCATCGCCGAATCGGGCAATTTTCCCGATCTCGCGCGTTTCTACTACGAAGAAGTGATTCTGCGCGGCCTGGGCGTGATGGCAGGCATCCTGAGGCGCGGCATCCAGCATGGCGAATTCCGCGATCTCGACGTCGAGCCGACGGCGCGCGCCATGATGGGACCGCTGGTGCTGCTGATGCTCTGGCGCCATTCATTTCTTGATTTTGAAAGCGATCCGTTGAGTGCGAAACGCTACCTCGACAGCTACCTGGCGCTCGTCCTGGACGGCTTGCGCATCCCGGCGGTAGCGGGAGCGGCCCGATGAAACACGTCCGGGTTTTCCTGCTGGCGGTAGTGGTTTCGGGCTGCGGTGACGGCGGCAACGGCGCGCTGCAGGGTTACGCCGAAGGCGAGTACGTGCGCGTCGCCTCGCCCATCGCGGGACAACTCGCCCGCCTCAACGTCGCCCGGGGAACCACCGTCAAGGCGGGCGACGCGCTGTTCGCGCTCGAACAGGAGAACGAAGCGGCCGCGTACCGCGAGGCCGAGGAGCGAGTCAAGCGCTCGCAAGCCCAGCACCGAAACCTGCTGAAAGGCAGACGTCCCGAGGAAATCGACGCGATCCGCGCGCAACTGGCCCAGGCCGAGGCAAGCCTCAAGCTCTCTGAGGCCAATCTCGTGCGCCAGCAACAACTCGTCGAATCGAATTTCATCTCCAAGGACAAGCTCGACGAGGCCCGCACGGGCCGCGACCGCGACCGCGAGCGCATGAACGAGCTGAGGGCACAGCTCGCGACCGCCAAGCTGGCCGCCCGGCCCGATGAAATCCGCGCCGCGCTGGCCGAGGTCGCGGCCTCGCGCGAGGCCCTCGCTCAGGCCGAATGGCGGCTCTCGCAGAAATCCTCGCGCGCGCCGCAGGACGCGCTGGTCACCGAAACACTTTACGTGCAGGGCGAATGGGTGCCCGCCGGCTCCCCGGTCGTATCGCTGCTTCCGCCGGCCAACATCAAGGTGCGTTTTTTCGTTCCGGAAAAAATCCTCGGCTCGGTGAAGCTCGGCCAGAGGGTGCGCATCCGTTGCGACGGCTGCCAGGACGCAGTCCCGGCGCCGGTTACTTACATTGCACAGCAGGCCGAATACACGCCTCCGGTGATCTACAGCCGGGACAACCGCGCGAAGCTGGTTTTTCTGGTGGAGGCGCGCCCGGCCCCGGCGGACGCGATGAGACTGCATCCCGGACAGCCGGTCGAGGTGGAACTGCTGTGAATTCCCTCGCAATCGACGTCACCGGCCTGTCGAAGAGTTTCTCCGGGAAACGCGTGGTGGACAATTTTGCCCTCCAGGTGCCGCGCGGAACCATCTACGGTTTCCTCGGACCGAACGGCAGCGGCAAGACGACCACGATCCGCATGCTCTGCGGGCTGCTCACCCCGGACGCCGGCAGCGGCACCTGCCTCGGCCTCGACATCCGCCACGAGCAGGCCGCGATCAAGCGCCGCGTCGGCTACATGACCCAGCGCTTCTCGCTCTACGAGGATCTTTCGATCAGGGAAAACCTCGATTTCATCGCGCGCGTGTATGCGGTCTCGGAGCGCTCGCGCGCCGTCGCCGAAACGCTCGCGCGGCTGGGACTTGCCGAGCGCGCCGGACAGCTCGCCGGCGCGCTCTCGGGCGGCTGGAAGCAGCGGCTTGCGCTCGCCGCCTGTCTGCTACATCGCCCCGAGCTTCTTCTTCTCGACGAGCCGACCGCCGGCGTCGATCCAAAAGCGCGGCGCGAGTTCTGGGACCAGATTCACGAAATGGCGACCCAGGGCCTTACGGTACTCGTCAGCACCCATTACATGGATGAAGCGGAACGCTGCCATCGCCTTGCCTATATCGCGTACGGCCGGCTCCTGTCGCAGGGAACCGCCCGGGAGGTCGTCCAAAGCTCGGGACTGGTGACGTGGTCCGTGACGGGCGAGGGCATTGCCGAGCTGGGCAAGGAACTGCGCGCGCTGCCCGACGTGGATATGGTCGTGGCCTTTGGCGTTTCGCTGCACGTCAGCGGCATCGATCCGGACCGGCTCGAGGCGGCGATCGCGCCCTATCGCGGCCGGCCGGAACTCGATTGGCGGCGCGTTACTCCGGGGCTCGAAGACGCTTTTATCCGCCTCATGCAGCGGGCGCAGGACAATCTCCAGTGAACGTGTTTTCCTGGGCGAGGTTCATCGCGGTACTGGCGAAGGAATTCGTGCAGATGCGCCGCGACCGGCTCACCTTTGCCATGATGGTCGGGGTACCCATCATGCAGCTCATCCTGTTCGGCTTCGCCATCAATTCCGACCCCAAGCACCTGCCCACCGCGGTGCTGGCGGCGGACAACAGCGCGTTCTCGCGCAGTTTCGTGCGGGCGATGGAGAACAGCGAATATTTCCGCGTCAAGCGCATGGTCTCGAGTCCCGCCGAAGGCGAGCGCCTGTTGCAAGTGGGCGAAGTCCAGTTCTTCGTCACCGTGCCGGAGGATTTTTCGCGCAAGCTGCAGCGCGGCGATCACCCGGTGCTCCTGGTCGAGGCCGATGCCACCGATCCGGCGGCGACCAGTAACGCGCTTGCGGGGCTGGCGGCGCTCAACCAGACCGCGCTCAACCACGATCTCATCGGGCCGCTCCACCCGCTCGCGCAGCCGCCCGCCCCGTTCGAGGTTCGCATTCAGCGCCGCTACAATCCCGAAGGGATTACCCAGTACAACATCGTGCCCGGGCTGATGGGCGTGGTGCTGACCATGACCATGGTCATGATGACGGCGCTGTCGGTGACGCGCGAGAGGGAGCGCGGCACCATGGAAAACCTGCTCGCTACGCCGGTGCGGCCGATCGAGGTGATGACCGGAAAAATCGTTCCTTACATCATCGTCGGCTACATCCAGGTCACCATCATCCTGCTCGCGGCGAAGTTCCTGTTCGCGGTACCGGTGCTCGGGAGCCTCGCGCTGCTGTCCGCGGTGCTGGTGCTGTTCATGGCCGCGAATCTCGCGGTGGGCTTCACCTTCTCCACCCTCGCCTCGAACCAGCTGCAAGCGATGCAGATGGCGTTCTTCTTCTTTCTCCCATCGCTGATGCTCTCGGGCTTCATGTTCCCGTTTCGCGGCATGCCCGAGTGGGCGCAAGTGCTGGGGGAAATTTTCCCGCTCACCCATTTCCTGCGGATCGTGCGCGGGATCCTCCTGAAGGGCAACGACATCGCCGAAATCGTCCCCAATATCTGGCCGATCGGCGCGTTCCTGGTGGCGGCGAGTTCCATCGCGCTGGCACGTTACCGGGAGACGCTCGACTGAAGGGAACCCCACCGGATGCCGCTGAAAACAATGCTAGAATCTTCGCCTTCCCTGCTCTCCCGTTTTCCGTGATGAACGCAGAACAAGCCCGCTTCAACATGGTTGAACAGCAAATCCGTACCTGGGAGGTGCTGGATCAGGACGTGCTCGACCTCCTTTATATGGTGCGCCGCGAGGAGTTTGTGCCGGCGGCGTACAAGGCGCTGGCGTTCTCGGATCTGGAGATTCCCCTCTACGAAAATGCGCTCGAAGGCGAACGCATGATGCAGCCCAAGCTCGAGGCGCGCATCCTGCAGGAGCTCGGAATAAAAAAAACCGATCACGTGCTCGAGGTGGGAACGGGAAGCGGCTATCTCACGGCGCTGCTCGCCGCCCGCGCCCATCATGTTTGTTCGGTCGAAATCAATCCGAAGCTCAAGGCGTTCGGCGAGGACAATCTGACGCGCGCCGGTATCGAGAACATTTCCCTCGAAATCGGCGACGCCGCGCGCGGCTGGCAAAAGCGCGGTCCTTACGACGTGATCGTGCTCGCCGGCTCGACACCGGTGCTTCCGGCCCAATTTCTTTCGCAGCTCCGGGCCGGCGGCAGATTGTTCGCGGTGGTGGGGGATCCGCCGGTGATGGAAGCGCGCATGGTGAGCTGCGTGGAGGAAGGATCGTTCCATACGACCGACCTGTTCGAGACCTGTCTCGCGCCGCTCACGAACGCGCTGCAGCCGAAGCGCTTTGCATTCTAGCCCCGGGGAAATGACTCAGATCGCACCGCCCAAGCTGGAGGAACGGCTCGCGAGATCCAGGCACCCGCGCATGAGGCAGACCGTGTCACCGCGTCAATTCGTCACTGCCGCCCTCATTCTTCTGCTGTCGACGGCGGTGCACGCAGGCGACCTGCTGCAGATTTACCGGGAGGCGCTTGCGAACGACGCCACCTACGGTTCGGCGCGCGCGACGCGGGACGCCGGGCTGGAAATCCTGCCCCAGGGCGTCGCCCAGATACGGCCCACGATTACCGCCTCGGGGTTCACCCAGTACAACGACATCAACATCTCGTTTCGCGACACTGCCCCGTCTTCGGCGCGCGAGGGCAACTCCAACGGCCTTACCGTTACGCTCACCCAGCCGCTGTTCAACTGGCAGAATTTCATGGTGTACAAGGAGGCGGCGTTCAAGGCTGCCCAGGCCGAGGCCCTGTTCGGCCAGGCAACCCAGGACCTGATCGTGCGCGTCGCGCAGGCCTATTTCGACGTGCTCGCTTCGCAGGACAGCCTTGCCTTCATCCAGGCGCAAAAGGTGGCGATCTCCGAGCAGCTTGCGCAGGCGAAACGCAATTTCGAGGTGGGAACGGCGACGATCACCGATTCTCACGAAGCGCAGGCACGCTATGACCTGGGCACGTCGCAGGAGATCGCCGCCCAGAGCGACCTGGAAATCAGGAAACGCACCCTGCAGCAGATCGTCGGCGCGTTCCCGGCGCAGCTTGCGCCGCTCAAGCCGAAGATCGAGCTCAGCCCGCCGACGCCGAACGCAATGGAAGAGTGGGCATCCGCGGCCGCCAGCCAGAGTTTTCCGGTGCGCGTTCAGGAAGCTGCGCTCGAAGTCGCCACGCGCGAGATCGAGCGCAGCCGCGCCGGGCACCTTCCCAGTCTGAACCTCGTCGGCAACCTGGGTCGCAACTCTTCGAGCGTCAACGCGACCGCCGCCGCGAACATCCCTTCGGATTCGATCAACCGCAACATCGGATTGCAGCTTGCGATCCCGCTCTATGCCGGAGGCAATGTGAGTTCGCTTGTGCGGCAGGCGATCGCCAACCGCGAGAAGGCGCAGCAGGATCTGGAAAGCAGCCGCCGCACCGCCGCTCTTTCGGCGCGCCAGGCCTATCTCGGAGTCGCGAACGGCATTGCACAGGTGAAAGCGCTGGAGGCCGCATTGATATCGAGCCAGAGCGCACTCGATTCGAACAAGCTGGGCTATGAAGTGGGGGTACGCATCAACATCGACGTGCTGAACGCCCAGCAGCAGGTCTACAGCACCCTGCGCGACCTTTCCAAGGCGCGCTACGACACCATCGTCAACAGCCTCAAGCTCAAGGCGGCCTCGGGAAGCCTGAGCGATGCCGATGTCGAGGAAGTCAACCGCTTTCTAGGGAGCAGCTAGCGGATCACGCGCTCAGGTAGCCGTGGGCCGCCTCGAAGAGGGTTCGATCCTGCGTCAGCGGGCCGCCGAAATGCCAGCCCGCAAGATCCGCTCGACCAGCTGCAGGGTCTTGTCCGCTGCTCCCTTGTGCGTGCTGCAGAACGCGATTCCCGCCCGGCCCATGCTTTCACGTCGCGTCCGGTCCTGCAACAGCACCCGCGCCTGCCGCAGCGCATCCCCCGCGTCACTCACGCGAACCGCGGCGCCGGCGGCGATCGCGCTTTCCGCGGCCTGCGTGAAGTTGTAGGTGTAGGGTCCGACGAGCACCGGCACGCCCGCGGCGCAGGCCTCGATCAGGTTCTGCCCCCCGTAGGCGAGCAGGCTGCCGCCGACAAGGGCCACGTCGCAGGCCCGGTAGTACGCCGCCATCTCGCCCATGCTGTCGCCGAGCACGAAATCGCACCCCCGATCAAGCGGCGCATTCCCGCTGCGGCGCGCGAATTTCAGTCCCCGGTCGGCGAGGAGCCGGGCCACCGCGTCGAAGCGCTGCGGATGCCGCGGCACAATGAGCAGCACCGCGTCCCCAAGCGCGTTTTCCTCCAATGCGTCGAGCAGCAGTTCCTCCTCGCCTTCGCGCGTGCTCGCGGCGAGCAACACCTTGCGAGCACCGAACCCGTGGCGGAACCGCGCGGCAAGCGCCTCGTCACCGGGCGCCGATTGGGCGTCGAATTTCAGGTTTCCCGTGACCTCGACGGCGCGCGCGCCCAGCGCGCGCAGCCGATCGGCATCTTCGTCGGTCTGCGCGGCGATTGCGCTCAAGCGCCCGATCGCCGAGCGCGTAAGCGGCGCGACCGCCGCGTAGCTGCGAGCCGATTTTTCCGACATGCGCGCGTTGGCGAGCACCAGCGGCACGCCTGCGCGTTCGCATTCGCGCACGAGGTTGAACCAGATCTCGGTCTCGAGCAGGATCCCGATCCGCGGCCGGAAATGGAACAGGAACCGCCGCGCGGCGGACGGATAGTCATAGGGAAGCCAGGCAACGCGAACCTCGCTGCCGAACAGCTGCTTTGCCGCCTGGCGGCCGGTAGCCGTCATCTGCGTGAGCAGCATCTCGCACTCCGGGTGCAGCGATTGCAATGCGCGCAGCAGCGGCTCCGCGGCGCGGGTCTCGCCCACCGACACCGCGTGCAGCCAGATGACCGGCCTCGCCGGCCTCTCGCCGTGGAACCCGAAGCGCTCCCCGACGTGCTCGCGATAGCCGGATTCCGCCCGCCCGCGCCACCAAAGCCGCGCGAGAATCCAGGGCAAGGCGAGCCAAAGCAGCATCCGGTAGCCGGCCTGCCACATCAGAAAGCCCCGACCGCGTCCAGGGCCTGCAGCGCGTCTGCCGGGGAGGGCATGGAGCCCGGCCCGCCGAGATTTCTTGCACGGGGAGCTCCGTACACGCCGGTGAACTTCGGATCGGTGCCAACATAGATCGCGGCCACCGGCCGGCCGAGCGCCGCCGCGAGATGAGTCAGGCCGGTGTCCACGCCCACGACCGCCGCGGCGCCCGCGAGCAGCGCAACCAACCGGTCGAGCGGCCCCGGCGGCGGGACCACGGCGTTGTCCAGGCTCTGCGCGAGGCGTTCGCTGCGCTCCCGCTCTTCCTCGCTGCCCCAAGGCAGCACGCAGTCCAGCCCGCGCTCCGACAGCCTCGCGCCGAGATCGATCCATGCGGATTCCGGCCAGAGCTTGTCGCGGCTGCTGCTGCCGTGCACCAGCACGCAATAGGGCCTCGCCGCCTCGGCCTGCCGGGGCGCGACGATGCCGTAGTCCGTCGCGCCGTCGACGCGGTAACCGAGCGCAGCCGCCGCAAGCAGCCGGTTGCGCGGGACGGCGTGCTGCCCCCGCGACACAGGGTGCGTAACGTCGTAAAAATGCGCCGCCAGCGGCTCGCGCGCGCTGGCAGCATCGAACCCATGGTGTCGGCCTCGGGCGGCCCGGGCGGCGAGCGCGCTTTTCACCAAGCCCTGGGTATCGATGATGGTGTCGTAGTGTTCGCCATGGAACAGCCGACGATAATTGCCGATCTCCCTCCAGGTCGCGCGCCCGAGCAGCCGCTGACGCCAGCGGCGAAGGGCCACCGGGATCACGAGCCGCACCGCCGGGTGCAGCGCCACCAGCGGCGCATAGAGCTCCTCCACCACCCAGTCGATGCGCGCCTCGGGAAAATGCCTGCGGATGTCGCTAGCCACGGGAAGATTGTGGACAACATCGCCCAGCGAGGAAGTCTTGACGAGTAGAATTCTTTTCATGAACACCCGGCCTGAAGCGGCCCCACGGCGCGGAGTCGGGTTACAATACGCAGGGAGAAGCCGCGCATAAGCCGCTGATTATACGGGATTGCCGACCTCCGACCTCATTTCCGGTGCCCATGCCCTTGTCCGCCGTGATCATCACCCGAAACGCGGCCTCGCAGCTCGAGGGTTGTCTGAAAAGCATCGGCTTCGCCGACGAGATCGTGGTCGTCGATTCGGGCTCGACCGACGCCACGGTCGAGCTCGCCGCCCGGGCCGGCGAGCGCGCCGTGCACAAGGAATGGCTCGGCTTCGGCGCGCAGAAGCAGTTCGCGGTGGACGCCGCAGCGCATAACTGGGTGCTGTGCATCGATGCCGACGAGCGCGTAAGCGAGGAGCTGCGCGGACGCATCCTGGCCGAGCTCGGCGCGCCGCGCGGCCTGGCCTACGCCATGGCGCGCTGCAACAGATTCCTCGGGCGCTGGCTCACGCACGGCGAAGGCTATCCGGACTGGAGCGTGCGCCTTTTCCACCGCGCGCACGCGCGCTGGCGCAACGACCCGGTGCACGAGAAGGTCGTGTCGGGGACCCCGGTCCTCAGGCTCGCGGGCGACCTGCTGCACGACTCCGCGGGCACATTGGAGAAATATCTGGTCAAGCAGAACTATTACACCAGCCTGCAGGCGGAATCGATGCTCGCCGCCGGCCACCGCGCCAGCGTGCTGCAACTGCTGCTCTCGCCCCTGCTGCGTTTCATCAAGTTCTACGTGCTGCGCCTGGGGCTCCTCGACGGCGTGCCGGGCCTGGTACACATCACGATCGGCTGCATGAACAGCTTCAACAAGTACGCGAAACTGAACGCCCTCGATCGGGCCGCCCGATGACGGTTCTCGTCACCGGCGGCGCGGGCTTCATCGGCTCGAATTTCATTCTCGACTGGTTCGCGCATAGCGAGGAGACGCTGGTCAATCTCGACAAGCTCACTTACTCGGGCAATCTCGCCAGCATCGAAGGCCTGAAGGGAAATCCGGCCCACGTCTTCGTTCACGGCGACATTGGCGACCGGGGACGGGTGCGGCGGCTGCTCGAGAGGCATGCGCCGCGTGCGATCGTACACTTGGCGGCGGAGAGCCATGTGGACCGGTCGATCCGCGGGCCGGCCGATTTCATCCAGACCAACGTGGTCGGCACCTCCAGCCTTCTCGAGGAAACGCGCGCATGGTGGCAGAGGCTCGCGAGAGAGAAACGCGAGGCCTTCCGATTCCTCCAGGTTTCGACCGACGAGGTGTACGGCTCGCTCGGGCCGCGCGATCCGGCCTTCACCGAATCCACGCCTTTTGCGCCGAACAGTCCGTACGCAGCGTCCAAAGCGGCTTCGGATCACCTGGTGCGCGCCTACCATCACACCTACGGGCTGCCTACGTTGACCGTCAACTGCTCGAACAACTACGGCCCGCGCCAGTTCCCGGAAAAGCTGATACCGCTCATCATCCACAACGCGCTTGCCGGCAAGCCGCTGCCCGTATACGGTGACGGCGAGAACGTGCGCGACTGGCTCTACGTGCGCGACCACTGCGCCGCGCTGCGCCGGGTGCTGGACAAGGGCACCCCCGGGGAGGTCTACAACATCGGCGGATCGAACGAGCAGACGAACATCGCCGTGGTGATCGGCATTTGCACGATCCTTGACGAGCTGCAACCGCGCGCGGCCGGACGTTATGAAGAGCTGATCGAATTCGTGCGCGACCGCCCTGGACACGACCGGCGTTACGCAATCGACTCCGGCAAGATCACTCGCGAGCTCGGCTGGAAGCCGAAGGAGAACTTCGCCTCCGGCCTGCGGCGCACGGTCGTGTGGTACCTCGATAATCACGCCTGGATCGAGAGCGTGCAATCGGGCGAGTATCGGCGGTGGCTGGAACTCAACTACCTGAACCGGTAAATGGCAAACAGGAAATGGCGAAAGGCCGGCGGACGATGATGTCATTTACCATTTCCCATTTCTTTTTTCCCGAATACCCATGAAAGGCATCGTCCTCGCCGGCGGCAGCGGCTCACGGCTCTACCCGATCACGCAAGTCGTGTCGAAGCAGCTGCTGCCGATCTACGACAAGCCGATGATCTACTACCCCTTGAGCACGCTCATGCTCGCTGGAATCAACGAAATTCTCGTTATCTCCACACCGCGGGACACGCCGCGCTTCAGGGAGCTGCTCGGCGACGACAGGCGCTGGGGGGTAAATTTCCAATATGCCGAACAGCCCAGGCCCGAGGGCATTGCGCAGGCGTTCGTCATCGGCGAGCGCTTCATTGGAAGCGATTCCTGCGCGCTCGTGCTTGGGGACAATATCTTCTACGGCCACGACCTGCAGCCCACATTTGAGCAAGCGACGAAGAATTCGTTCGGTGCGACAGTGTTCGCCTATCGGGTACAGGATCCGCAGCGCTACGGCGTGGTCGAGTTCGATGCGAGCCGCCGTGCCCTGAGCATCGAGGAAAAGCCTGTGAAGCCCAAGTCGCGCTATGCAGTGACGGGTCTTTACTTCTACGATAACCAGGTCGTGCGCATCGCGAAATCGCTCAGGCCCTCGGCGCGCGGGGAACTGGAGATCACCGACGTCAACCGCCGTTACCTCGAAGCGGGCAAGCTCGACGTGGTGACGCTCGGACGCGGACATGCGTGGCTCGACACCGGTACGCACGAGTCATTGCTCGAGGCGAGCCAGTTCATCGAGACCATCGAGCGCCGCCAGGGACTGAAGATCGGTTGCCCCGAGGAGATCGCCTGGCGCAAAAAGTGGATCGACGACGCGCAGCTCGAGGCGCTGGCCGTGCCTCTCGAGAACAGCGGCTACGGCAACTACCTGCTGTCGCTGCTGCGGGACGGCGCCGGCCAGCGTATCGGATGAAAGTCACGCCGACTTGCCTCCCGGACGTGCTTCTTCTCGAGCCGCGCGTGTTCGGCGATTCTCGCGGATTTTTTTTCGAGAGCTGGAACGAGCGAACCTTCGCCCAGACCGGGATCCAGGCCCGCTTCGTCCAGGACAATCATTCGCGCTCGAGCAGGGGTGTGCTGCGCGGGCTGCATTACCAGATCCGCCAGCCTCAAGGAAAGCTCATCCGCGTCACCGCCGGCGAAGTCTTCGACGTGGCGGTGGACATCCGCAAAGGCTCGCCGGACTTCGGGCGCTGGGAAGGTGTGCGTTTGAGCGCGGAGGCGTGCAACATGCTTTGGGTACCGGTCGGCTTCGCCCATGGTTTTTGCGTGCTCAGCGATTTCGCCGAAGTGTTATACAAGGCGACCGATTTCTATGCGCCGGAGCACGAACGCTGCATCTTGTGGAACGACCCGGATCTCGGCATCGACTGGCCGACGGCGTCGGGCGCCCCCACGCTGTCGGCAAAGGACGCGGCCGGCGTGCGGCTGCGGAACGCAGAATCGTTTCCGTGAGAATCCTTCTCACAGGCCGCGATGGCCAGGTCGGCTGGGAACTGAATCGGGCGCTGGCGCCGCTCGGTGAAGTGATCGCCTGCGGCCGCGCCGAGCTCGATCTTGCCGTTCCCGACCGTATCGCGAGCGTGGTGCGCCAGGCGAGACCGCAGCTCATCGTCAACGCGGCCGCCTACACGGCCGTGGACAAAGCCGAGAGCGAACCGGGGCTCGCTCATGCGGCAAATGCCCGCGCCCCCGGGGTTCTGGCCGAGGAAGCGAAGCGCGCGGGCGCGCTCCTGATCCACTACTCGACTGATTACGTCTTCGACGGCAAGAAAGAAACGCCTTACGTCGAGGACGACGAGCCGAATCCCCTGAATGAATACGGCCGCAGCAAGCTTGCGGGCGAGAACGCGATTCGCAACATCGACGGCCGCTACCTGATACTGCGCACAAGCTGGGTGTACGCGGCGCGCGGCAGGAATTTCCTGCTGGCCATCCGGCGGCTGCTTAGGGAAAAAGACGAGTTGCGCGTGGTTGCGGATCAGATCGGCGCTCCGACCTCGGCAGGCGCGCTCGCGGCCGCAACGGCCGCACTGCTGCGAGCGCTCGGCCCCAAGACACTCGGCGAGGCGCGTGGCACTTATCACGTTACCTCGGCCGGGCACACGTCGTGGCACGGCTTCGCGTCGGAGATCGCGCGCCTGGAACGGGCGCCGCGGCCGCTGCGCCTCGTGCCGATTCCGTCGAGCGAATATCCCCTGCCCGCGCGCCGTCCGAAAAATTCACGCCTGTCCAACGAAAAGCTGCAGCGGCAATTCGGTGTCGTTCTACCCTCGTGGCAGACCTGCCTGGAGGCGTGCCACGGTGAGTTGCTCAAGGGCGAGCGAGTCGATACGGGCACGCGGTATGGGCGATAATGCTTTTATCGAATATTTCGCCGCCACGCCGGAAGACCCGGCGGATTTCGAAGAAATTCCAACATGAGTCCCATCAATGAGTAAAGTCGCCTTGATCACCGGCATCACCGGCCAGGACGGTGCCTATCTCGCGGAATTTCTGCTGAACAAGGACTACGTCGTGCACGGCATCAAGCGGCGGACTTCCCTGTTCAACACCGACCGCATCGATCATCTGTACCAGGATCCGCACATCTCGAACCGCCGGTTCATCCTGCACCACGGCGACATGACCGATTCGAGCAGCCTAATCCAAATCACGCAACAGGTGCAGCCGGACGAGATCTACAACCTCGCGGCGCAAAGCCATGTGGCGGTCTCCTTCGAGGAACCGGAATACACGGCGAACGCGGACGCCCTGGGCGCGCTTCGCCTGCTCGAGGCCATCCGCATCCTGGGCCTCAAGGACAAGACCCGCTTCTACCAGGCATCGACCTCGGAGTTGTACGGGCTCGCCGGCGAATCGCCGCAGACGGAGAAAACGGCGTTCTATCCGCGCTCGCCCTACGGGGTCGCGAAGCTGTACTCCTACTGGATCACCGTCAACTATCGCGAGGCGTATGGTCTGTTCGCCTGCAACGGCATCCTTTTCAATCACGAGTCCCCGAC
>JBGPYQ010000050.1:0-17461 GCA_041493345.1 Gammaproteobacteria bacterium
CATTCCTTGCCCGGGCGCTGCGGAAAGCTGCGCTCGAACACCGCCTCCGCGATGCGGTTCTTGAGAATCTCGATCGAGCCGCCGGCGATCATCCAGCCGCGGCAGCGGCGCACGCAATACTCGACCAGCTCCTCCTGGCTGTAGCCCAGGCCGCCCATCACCTGCAGCGCCTCGTTGGCGACATCGAACCCGGCCTGGTTGCAGAACGCCTTCGCGATCGCGGCCTCCTCCACCGAGGGAAAACCGCGGTCGGCGTTGGCCGCGGCGCGATAGAGCAGCAACTGTCCCGCGTCGAGCTTCATCTTCATGTCGGCGAATTTCCATTGCAGGCCCTGGAACTCGCACAGCAGGCGGCCGAACTGCTTTCTCTGCATCGCCCAGCGGCGCGCGGACTGAGTTTACCGTTCGGAGTGCACCACAATCGTCAAGCCACTGGGATTTACATGGCATCACCTTCATTGACTCTTTGGGATTCGCCACTGGCTGGCGCTGTAAGGATGGGGGAAAAGGATATGCCATTGTCAACAAGGTGCGTTTGGTATATGGTTAACATTCGCAGTAGCGGGTTTTCACGGTTTCCTCCCGGCGAGATGAAGTGTCGGATAACTCGGCGCCGCGCCGCGGGTGGAGTCAAAGCGACGGGTATGTGCATTACCGTACGGAAAGCCGCTTGGCCGCGGATTACTCTTTGCGCGTCTGCGCATCTCGAAGGCAGCTCGCAGACAGTCCCACACCCAATTGGAGGTCCAAATATGGTTCGCATCCTGCGTTTTCTCGTCACACTCTTCGCCATCGTCGGCCTCGCCGCCATCGACGGCTCCGCGCTCGCCCAGCCCAAGGACAAGGATCGGAAGGAGCAGAGCGACGCCAAAGGGAAAGGTAAGGAGCAAAAGGTCAAGCAGCACAAGCACCACAACGGCAAGGACCTAGTCGGCGACAAGATCAAGAAGGACGGCAAGCAGGCGTTCCACCAGAACGGCAAGCACACCGCCTACGTGGCCATCAAAGGTGGCAAGATCGCCGGCGTGACCGTGACGCACGCCGAAAAAGGCAACGTGCCGGTCAAGAAGTACAAGACCACGAAGAAGATGGCCGAGGCCCCGGCCAGCGGCTTCCAACCCGTTTCGCTCGTCCTGGCGCAGGCGCAATATCTAGGGACGACGTGGATCGGTTTTTCATACATCGACGACTACGGCTACGAAGTCATCTACTGGTTCCCGTACGACATGATCCTCGACGGCGATACGGGCGCGATCGAGTACATTCCGGTCTATTAGCCCGTCAACATCGTGCGCGAAAGCCGCCGGTTCGCACCGGCGGCTTTTCTTTTTGGCGCCATGTCCAGCCTGACGCGACCCGTCACTTGCGCTTGCGGCCCTTGCGCACTACGAGCTTGCCTTTAGGCAACCTTCTGCATTTTATTAGCGTAGTCGCGACCTGATGTCACCGGCGGGAGGGGCTTCCCGTCCTTCTTGTAAAGCGGGCTTGCGCGCGGGTTGCGCGGGCGATAGAACCCGCCCGCGAGGTGCGTCCTCGCGTGCCCTGCGCTCCGCTCGCCGCATCGTGACATGCAGCAAGCAACGCAACGCCCGGCAGAGCGGTCTCATCATCCTCGTCGAACACGCACGACTGAGCGCACTCGGGGTACCTGGGTCAACGGCATGCGACCGGAATCCCTGGATTCCCGCCTCCGCGGGAATGACGGCTATTCCGGCCGCTGCGAGAAACTGCGCTCGAACACGGCCTCCGCGATGCGGTTCTTGAGGATCTCGATCGAGCCGCCGGCGATCATCCAGCCGCGGCAGCGGCGCATGCAGTATTCGACCAGCTCCTCCTGGCTGTAGCCCAGGCCGCCCATCACCTGCAGCGCCTCGTTGGCGACATCGAACCCGGCCTGGTTGCAGAACGCCTTCGCGATCGCGGCCTCCTCCACCGAGGGAAAACCGCGATCGGCGTTGGCCGCGGCGCGATAGAGCAGCAACTGTCCCGCGTCGAGTTTCATCTTCATGTCGGCGAATTTCCATTGCAGGCCCTGGAACTCGCACAGCAGGCGGCCGAACTGCTTTCTGTGCATCGCCCAGCGGCGCGCGGCTTCGTAGGCGTAGCGGCCGAGCGCGAGCGCGCGCGCGGTGTTGCCGATGCGCTCGACGTTGAAGCCCGCGATCTGCTTCTTGAATCCGCCTTCCCCGAGCACCACCATCCCGGCGGGAACGAAGACATTCTCGAACCAGATCTGCGCCCACTCCTCTCCGGACATGAACTTCGAGGGCTTGCCGAAGCGCACGCCCCTCGCTTTTGCGTCGATCAGCACCGAGCCGATGCCGCCCACGCCCGGACCGAAGCGTACGTAGGCGAGGATCACCTCGGCGTGCGTGGAGTGCGTCGTGAAGATCTTCGAGCCGTTCACGCGGAAGCCCGTGCCGTCCTTAACCGCGGCGGTCTTGAGGTCGGTCACGGCGGAGCCCGCGTCGGGTTCGCTCATGCCGACCGCGATGACGGCCTCGCCCGAGAGCAGCCGCTTCAGGTAGCGTTCCTTCTGCGGCTTCGTGCCGTACTCGGCGAGCACCCGGATGGAGCCGAAGTTGCCCGCCTGCACCACGTCCGCGCTTCTCGGGCAGACCGAGGCCACCGTCTCGATCGCGATCACCGCGTCGATCAGCGTGCCGCCCTGCCCGCCGTCGGCCTCGGCGACGGTGATGCCGAGGAGCTTCTGCGCCGCCATGAGCTTCGCGACCTCCACTGGATATTCCGGCGAGTGCGCGCGCTCGCGCGCGCCGGGCGCGAGGTGCTTCTCGGCGAAGCGCCGCACGGAATCGCGAAACTGTTCCTGCTCCGGCGTAAAGCGAAAGTCCATCGCTACTCCTTCATTACGACCAGTCCGTCCACGGCGATGACGCCGTCCCGCTTGACGATCAGCGGGTTGATGTCCGCCTCGGCCACCGGCCGGCCCTCCACTTGCGCGAGCCGCGAGAGAGCGGCCACCGCTCTTGCGAGGGCGGCGAGATCGCCGCGCGGCAGACCGCGGTAGCCGCGCACAATCGTCAGCCCCTTCACCTCGGCGATCATTGCCGCGGCTTCCTCCTCGCTCACCGGCGCAATGCGCAGCGAGGTGTCTTTGTAAATTTCCGCCAGCGTGCCGCCCGTCCCGACCAGCACCACCGGCCCCACGAGCGGATCGTCGCGGTAACCGGCGATCGCCTCGGCGAGCCCCGCTTCCATCTTCTGGACCAGAACACCCTCGATGCGCGCCGCGGGATGCGCCGCGGCGACGCTCGCGAGCAGCGCGCGCACGCGCTCATCGTACTCGCCGCGGTCCGCGATGCCGAGCGCAACACCGCCCGCCTCGGTCTTGTGCGCGATATCGCTAGCGCGCACCTTCACGGCCACGGGATAGGACAGGGCGTGCGCGTAAGCCGGCGCTCGGGCCTCGACGGATTCCACCACCGGCACGCCGAGCGCGGAAAAAAGCGTCAGGGCCTGTGCTTCGTCCAGCCTGCCCCGGCGCGGCAAGGCGGCGGGCCACGCGAAGGCGGGCGAAGCAGACCTCGCGCGCGGCGCGCGCCAGGCGAAGAATGCCGCGAACGCGTCGGCGCAGGCCTCGGGCGTGCGGAACGCGGCGATGCCGCGCTCGGCGAGCAGCGCGAGCGAGCGCTCGGCGTGCGGCGTGAGAAATGCGGCGAGCAGTTTCGCGCGCTTTTTCGAATCCAGGATCGGCTGGACGGCGAGCTGCGGATGGAACTGCGCGGAGGAGCCGACCACCGCGAGCACGGCGTCGCAGGCAGGCGATTCGAGCAGCGAATCGAGCACGGCCGCGTAAGTTTTTTCCGTGCCGGCCATGGTGAGATCGACGATAGGCGAGTCCGACGCGCGCACGCCGAGCGCCGCGAGGTGCGCCGCCAGCGCACCGTCCGGTGCCATCGCTTCCATCCCGAGCGTGCCCATGCGATCCACCACGCTCGCCGCCCCGCCGCCGGTCGTGGTCACCACGGCGACCCGGGGCGCGCGAGTCAGGTGCAAGGGCGAGCGGCCGGCGACCAGCGGCGCAATCTCGATGAGCGTCTCCAGCAGGTCCACCCGGAGGATGCCGCAGTCGCGCAGGAACGCGTCCACCGCGGCGTCGGTGCCGGCGAGCGCGCCGGAATGCGAGCGCGCCAGCGCCTCGCCGAGCGGCGAGCGGCCGAGCTTGTAGGCAACTACCGGCTTGCCCGCGGATTGCGCCCTGCGCGCGGCGGCGGCGAGACGCGCTGCATCGCGAACCGTCTCAAGAAAAAGCAGGATGACGCGCGTGTCCGGATCGTCGGCGAGCAGCTCGACAAGGTCCCCCACCCCGAGGTCGGCCTCGTTGCCGACCGAGACGAGCTTGGCGAAGCCAAGGCCGCGCGCCGCGCCGCGCGAAAGCACCGTGCCGAGCATCGTGCCGCTCTGCGACACGAAGCTCGTTGTGCCCTCGGGCAGCGCATCCATCTCCAGCACCGCGTTGACCGTAAGCGCAACACGCCCGGGAATGTCGACGAGCCCCATGCTGTTGGGCCCGAGCAGCCGCACGCCGAGTGAGCGGGCGCGCGCCGCCAGCCGCGCCTGGCGCTCCGCGCCCGCCGCGCCCGCATCGGCGAAGCCGTCGCTGAACACGGTGACGACGGGGATGCCGCGCGCGCCGCAATCCTCCAGCGCGCGCTCGACTGCGTCGCCCGGCGCCATGACGAAAGCGTGATCGATCGGGCCGGGAGCCTCGGCGAGACTGGGCCAGGCGCGCTCGCCGAGCACTTCGCTTCGCATCGGATTGACCGGAACGATCCTTCCCGCGTAGCCGTGCTTGCGCAGGAAGCGGAGCGGCCGCGCGGTATTCTTGTCCGCATCGCCGGAAGCGCCGACCAGTGCCACGGCGCGAGGGGAAAAAAGCGCTTGCGCGAGATTCACGCGGAAAAATCGAGATGCGCTTCGTGTTCCAGCCGCCACAGCCGCGCGAGCAGTTTCCGGGCGGCCTTGCCCCCGAGCACGGGCGAGGCGAGCTCCAGGTATTTGTGCTCGAGCTCGGGGTCCGAGAGCGGCGCGTCGGGATCGCCCTTGCGCGTGGGCTGAAGATGCTCGCCGCGGCGGCCGTCGCGGGTCTCGATCGCGACGCGCGCGGCGCGCTGCGCGGGAAAGCTCGCGTCGAGCTTCGCGTCCACCGCAACCTCGATGCGCTGCATCAGCTCGCGCGTGGCGGCGTCCTCGAGCCGCTGCGGCTCGAACGCGGCGAGTCGCACGCTGCCGTGCGCGAGCGCCGACGCGACCAAGTACTTGAGCGAGAAGCGCGCCTCGGCGGCGGTGCGCGGCGTCTCGTAGCGGGCGACATCGAGCGCCGCCCTGTAGGTGCCGATGCGAACCCGCCCGATTTCACTTGCGCTGATTCCCATGCGCGCCTGCAGCGCGAGTGCGCCGTCGATCGCGGCAAAGGCGTGGCCGCAGCAAGCGTGGTTCTTGACCGTCATGCGCGCGATGTTGAAATCGCGGCCGAGCGTGGCGAGTGCCTGCTCCCAGTCCGGGGCATGGCCCATGGCGTGCCCGAAACCCGCTTCGCCTTCCAGCACGTCGAGCGACCCGGTGACGCCTTCGCACGCGGCGAGCGCGGCGGTGACGCCCGCCTCGGCGGCGCGCCCCGCGTGCATCGGCTTGGACATCGAGTCCATGCGGAATGCCTGCTGCAGCCCGGCCGCGAAAGTGGCGGCCGTGGCGAGCGCATGCGCGAAGCTTTTTGCGCCGAGGCCGAGCAGCTCCGCAGCCGACGCGCAGGCGCCGAGACTGCCGACGGTGCCGGTCATGTGCCAGTACCCGTAATGAGCACGGCCCATGGCCGCGGCGATGCGGGTCGAAATCTCGTAGCCGACGATCACGGCGCGCAGGAACGCCTCGCCCGGGGCGCCCCGCGCCTGCGCGAGAGCGAGCGCCGCGGCGATGGTGGGGGCGCCGGGGTGGTAGATGCCGTCGCGGAAGATGTCGTCGACTTCGACCGTGTGCGCGGCAGCACCATTGATGAGCGCGGCGGCGCGCACGGTGGCGCGCCGGCCCAGCGCGAGATGCGAGTCACCGCGATCGAGCTCCTCGGCAAGCGCGCGCTCGAGCAAAGTCGCGGGCGCAACGACGGCCCCCGGAAGCAGCGCCGCGTACCAGTCGATCACCGCGCGCTTCGCGTGGTGCAGCACCTGCGGCGCAAGCGCCTGTTCACGATAGCGCTGCGCGAACGCGGCAAAGCCTTCGACGACGTGCATCTAGTCGACCTTCGCGCCGGAGGCCTTGACGAGCTTCGCCCCAAGGAGCGCGATCGCAATCAGCAGCAGCCGCATGTCAGGATACGATCAGTTGAAGATCCCGGAGTGACCGGTTCGTTCCGCGTTTATATCAGAAAGCGCTCCCGTGAGAGAATAATAAGCATATGTCCGGATTTCATCCGGACGGTCTTGAGAGAAAATCATGATCCGCATATTACGAACGTTGCTGCTCATGGCTCTGCTTGCGGTGCTCGGCCATGCGCACGGGCAGGCCTGGCCGGCGAAGCCCGTCCGCTTCATCCTCTCGCAGCCCGCGGGCGCATCGCCCGACATCGTCGCGCGCCTGCTCGCCGACCGGCTCTCGCGGGCCTGGGGACAGCAGATCGTGGTCGACAACCGGCCCGGCGGGCAGAACGTCATCGGCACGCAGATCGCCGCGCGCGCGCCCGCCGACGGCTATAACTTCTTCTACGCCACGACGGCGGCCGTGGTGATCAACCGTTACACCTTCAAGTCGCTGCCCTACGATCCGGAAAAAGATTTCATCCCGGTGGGGATGATAGGCACGAGCCCCTTCCTCGTGGCGGTGAATCCCGATGTGCGCGCCGGCACGCTCGCCGAGCTGCTCGCGCTGGCGAAAGCCGATCCCGGAAAGCTCGCCATGGCGACCGAGGGCCAGAAAACCTTCGGAGGCATGCTGGGCGAGATGCTGCAGGCCACCGCGGGCGTCAAGTTCCTGCACGTCCCGTACAACGGCGTGACGCCGGGGATCCAGGACACGGTCGTGGGAAGGACGCAGCTCACCGTCCAGGCCGCGGCCGCTGCGGTGCAGTTCGTCAAGCGCGGGCAGTTGCGCGCGCTTGCGGTAAGCGGTTCCGGCCGCGTGCCCGGGCTGGAAAACGTTCCAACGATTTCGAGTTCCTTTCCGGGATTCGAGTACGTCGGCTGGCACGCGCTGCTCGCGCCGGCCGGGACGCCGGCGGATGTCGTTCAGCGCGTCAACCGCGACCTGGATTCCGTCCTCGGGGACCCCGAGGTGAAGCAGCGCCTGCTGGAGCTCGGTCCGATCAGCGAAGGCGCGGGAACGCCGCAAGCGCTCGGTGAGTTTCTCCGAGCCGAGAACCAGCGCTGGGCGAAGCTGGTGCGCGAGGTCGGCATCAAGCCCGAGTAGTTCCAGTTCGCGCGACGGTCGAGGCCCGCGCGGAAAAGGAGATCCGTCCATGGCGAAGAAATCACCCGGCAGGCAATCGCGCCGCCCGTCTGCCGGCCGCAAGGCGCCCGCGGCGCTGCGCCGGCGAAGCAGCAGCTCGCCGGTGATCGACTTTCACGGGCACATCATCGACATGGAGGTGTGCAGCTTCGTGAAGCAGAACCGGCCGCCCGAGGCCACCGAGTACCAGCTGGTCGACAACTACCTCCGCGGCGCGGCGGCGCAGCGCAAGCGCCATCCGCGGCCGACCGGCGACGAAGCCGAAGCGCGCCTCATGGACATGGACGAATTCGGCATCGACAAGCAGGTGATTTCTTCCCATGTGGCCCAGTACTGCTACTGGGCCAGCCCGGAAGACGGCGCAAGGATGGCGCGCATCGGCAACGACCATCTCGCCGAATTCGTCGGCAGGAAACCCGAGCGCTTCATCGGCATGGGCATGGTTCCGCTCCAGGACACGCAGGCCGCGATCGGCGAACTCGAGCGCATGACCCGGGCGCTGGGATTCCGCGCCGTGGCCGTCAACACGCACGTGGACGGCATGGAGCTGGGAGACTCGAAGCTTTCGCCCTTCTGGGCGAAAGCCGAGCACCTCGGCATTCCGGTGTTCATCCATCCCTCCGGATTCAAGCACCCGCGGTTCACGAAACACCTGATGTGGAACGGCGTCGGCCAGCCGATCGAGGAGGCCATCGCCATGTGCTCGCTGATCTACGAGGGCGTGCTCGATCGCTTCCCGAAACTGAAGCTCGGCGTCGCGCACGGCGGCGGCTTTCTTCCCTACTACGCCGGGCGCGTGGACCGCAATTTCCGCAACCGGCCGCACGAGACGCCGAACATAGGAAAAGAGCCGAGCCAGTACATGCGCCAGTTCTTCTACGACACCGTGGTCTACAACCCCGATATGCTCGATTTTCTGGTGCGCAAGGTGGGACCGGAACGGATCGTGCTCGGCGCCGATTATCCGGTCGGCGAGGACAACGCCGTCGCATTCGTCAGGGAGGCGAAGATTTCGGCCAAAGCCAGGCGGATGATCCTCGGCGAGAACGCCGCGAGGCTGCTCGGCATTTTTCAATGACCCGGCTGCTCATTCTTCTCAATCTGCCGGAAAAGGTCAGGATGCAGTACTACGAGCCTCTCCGGGCGAAGTTTCCCCAGGTGCACATCGACATGGTGGACCACCATGCCAAGGTCGATCCTTACATCGGTTCCGCCGACATTCTCGTGACCTTCGGGCCGATGATGTCCGAGCACGTCCTGGAGAAGGCCGCGAATCTGAAATGGATCCAGGCGCTGGGAACCGGCGTGGACGGCATCGTGGACCGGCCTTCGCTGCGCAAAGATGTCGTGATCACGAACGTTCACGGCATCCACGGCGCGCCGGTGTCGGAAGCCGCAATCATGTCGATGCTCGCGCTCAGCCGCGATTTGCCGCGCACGCTGCGCAACCAGGGCAACCACAAATGGGAACGCTTCCCGGCAACGCTGCTCAAGGACAAGACCGTGGGCATTTTCGGGATCGGCGTGATCGCGAAAGAGCTGGCCCCCAAATGCAAGGCATTCGGCATGAGCGTGGTCGGCATTTCGTCCGCGAAGAGAAGCGTTCCGGGCTTCGACAGAATGTACGGCCGCGAGGAGATCGAGCAGGCGGTGCGCGACCTGGACTACCTGGTCCTGCTCACGCCCTACTCCGCCCAGACCCGCGGCATCGTCGGCGCGAAAGTGCTGGCGGCCATGAAACCGGGAAGCTTTCTCGTCAACCTCGCGCGCGGCGGAATTGTGGACGAAGCCGCGCTGGTCCAGGCGCTGGAGAAAAAACAGATCGCCGGCGCCGCGCTGGACGTGTTCGCGCAGGAGCCCCTGCCCGAAAACCACCCCTTCTGGGGCATGGAACAGGTGATCGTCACGACGCACCAGGGCGGCTTCTGCGACGTGTACGTCGATTACGCCCTGCCGGTCATCGAGGAAAACCTCCGCAAATTCCTCGCCGGCGATACCGCCAACATGATCAATCTCGTGAAGCGGTAGCTCACGCACGCGCGAACAAGGAACGATTCATGGCAGAACCCTCCGAGCGTATCAACACGCCGATTTCCACGCAGGAACTGGAGCGGCGCTGGGCGGCGGTGCGCGCGGCGATGGCCGAGCGCAAGATCGACGTGCTGCTGATGCAGGCCAACAACGATTTCATGGGCGGCTACGTCAAGTACTTCACCGACCTTCCGGCCACGAACGGATATCCGGTTACGGTCGTGTTCCCGAAAGACGACCGGATGACGGTCGTCGGACAGGGGCCCTTCGGCCTGGTGCGCGAGCTGCCTCCCGAAGGCGACGGGCTGCGACGCGGCGTCGCCAAGTTCCTGGGCACACCGAGCTACGCCTCGGTTCCGTACAGCGCCGAGTACGACGCGCAGCTCGCCGAGAAACCTCTGGAGCGTTATTCGGGCGAGACCATCGGGCTCCTGGGAACGGCGGCCATGTCCTTTGCGCTGGTCGATTATTTCAAGCGCAAATCCCCGCAGGCGAAATTCGTCGATGCCTCGGACGTGGTGGACCGCATCAAGGCGGTGAAGAGCGAAGAGGAAATTGCGCTCATGCGGCGCACCGCGGCGATGCAGGACGCGGCGATGGATGCGGTTTTCAAAGCGATCAAGCCGGGCATGCGCGACCTCGAGGTCGCGGCGGTCGCCGAGCAGGCGGGACACGCGCACGGCAGCGAGCAGGGATTGTTCCTGTGCGCCTCCGGGCCGGTCGGCACCGCCGCGGTGTTCGGCAACCGCCACCTGCAGAACCGCATCATCCGCGAGGGCGATTACTTCACGCTGCTGATCGAGAATAACGGCGCCGGCGGCTTCTACACCGAGCTCGGCCGCACCTGCGTGCTCGGACGCGCGTCGCAGGAGATGAAGGACGAGTTCGCGTTCGTGATCGAGGCGCAGAAGTTCACCGCTGGCCTGCTCAAGCCCGGCGCGTCGTGCCGGGAGATCTGGGAAAAGTACAACGGCTTCATGCGCGAGCACGGCAGGCCCGAGGAGAAGCGCCTGCACTGCCACAGCCAGGGATACGACATGGTGGAGCGGCCGCTGGTGCGCTTCGACGAGACCCTGTCTGTCGGAAAGAACATGGTGTTCGCCTGCCACCCGACCTACGTCACCGAGCGCACCTACAGCTGGGCCTGCGACAACTTCCTCGTGAGCGGGAGCGGCGTCGCCGAGAGGCTGCACAAGTTTCCGCAGCATATTTTCGAGAGCGCTTGAGCGGAAATCATTTCGGAGGGCCGTCTAATGCAAGCCGCAGCCACACCACGGGAAGTGACCATCACGGCGCGCGACGGGACGAAAATCGGCGCCGCCATCTACGCGCCCGGGGGCGGCGCCCGCCACCCGGCGCTGCTTGCCGCCGCGCCGTACCGCTACGACAACAACATCCTGCCGGCGAGCCCGCAGTTCCTCTGGCGCGAGACCGGTCCGATCGAGCTCTACGTCGAGCGCGGCTACGTCTATGTCCACATGGACGTGCGTGGCTCGGGCAAGTCCGGCGGCGAGTTCGAGTTTCTCGGCCGCAACGAGCAGCAGGACTTCTACGACGTGATCGAATGGATGGCGAAGCAGCAGTGGTCCAACGGCAAGGTCGGCGGCATCGGCCAGTCGTACTACTGCATGTCGCAATGGCTGATGGCGGCGATGGCCCCGCCGTCCCTCGCCTGTATCGGTGCCTATGACGGACTGAACGATCCTTATCGGGCCTCCGTGTATCAAGGCGGAATTCCCGGTGAGTTCTTCCCCGGTTTCTGGTGGACGCAGAACCGCATCATCAATCGCTTTCCGGCGAACGGCGCGGCGCCACGCGAACAGATGACCGACCTGGGGATGTTGCTCGCGCGGCATCCGACCTATGACGACTTCTGGCGCGAGCGCTGCGCCTGGGAGCGCCTGGAGCAAATCAGGATCCCCGTCTATTCGTGCGGAGTCTGGGGAAAAATCGATCTGCATACGCGCGGCAACATCGACGCCTGGCGCAAGGTGCAGGGACCGAAGAAGCTGCGCATGAGCGGCGCGCCGAATGCGTGGGCGGCGGCGCAGGAGTTCTCCAGCGCCGAGTTCCATGAGAAAGTCCTGCTGCCCTTCTACGACTGCTACCTGAAAGGCGAGGCGACCGCATACGCCGACCGTCCGCCGGTCGAGTACTTCGTGCGCGGCGCCAATGTTTTCCGCACCTCGGAGACCTGGCCGCCCAAGGGCATCCGCTACCAGACGTGGCATCTGCAAAAAGGGCCTTCCGGCAGCCTGACGTCGCTGAACGACGGCGCGCTTGTTCGATCAGCGTCGCCGTCGCCGGCGCAAGGGGATGCCGCGACGAGCTACCGCTACCCGGTCCCGGGTTGGGTGTCCGGAGTGGTCGGATTCGGACCCACGGGTCCCGCCGGCGGATTCGATCCGGTGCGGCGCGTGCTCACGTTCACCAGCGCGCCGCTCGAGCGCAATCTCGAGATCAGCGGCCCGATCAAGCTCGTGCTCTACGGCACATCGACGCGCACCGACACCGATTTCATCGTCAAGCTGTCGGAGCAGTTGCCGCAATCGCCCGATGACCGGGCGAGAGGCCTCAATCCGGCTTCGCAGATCGTCAGCAAGGGTTGGCTGCGCGCTTCGCATCGCGCGCTCGATCCCGCGCACAGCACCGACATGGAGCCGTACCACAGCCACGCGAATCCCGAGCCGATCGTGCCCGGCCGGGTCTACAAGTTCGAGATCAGCATCGAACCGATGGCGTACCAGTTCAAACAGGGGAACCGCATCCGGCTGGAGATCGTCAATGGCGATTCCCCGGTCACCGACGTGATCTGGACGCACCTCTATGCGCCGAACAAGATCGGGGAGGATACAATCCACCACAGCCCCCAGCACCCGTCCGTGCTGATCCTGCCGGTGATGGATAGCCAATGAGCTGAGTGGCGGCAGACCGGCGTCCTGGCCGCTTTAAGCAAGTCAAAGTACCCGAGGAGGAGGCATGGCTACGGCTCAATCGATCGACGTTTCGCGGATCATCGACGAGCGCAAAGTCAGCGGGTTCAATATCAAGCTCGTCATCGTGTCGTTTCTTGTCGTCCTTCTGGACGGTTATGACATCGCTGCAATAGGCTTTGCCGCGCCCGATCTCATCAAGGCGTGGAACATCACCGACAAATCGGCGCTGGGGCCGGTGTTTGGCGCCAGTCTGCTCGGCATGCTGTTCGGCGCGCCCGGTTTCGGCTACGTCGGCGACCGATTCGGGCGCAAGATCGCGACCATCCACTCTTGTCTGATTTTCGGAATTTTCACCTGGCTGGCGGTCCTGGCCACGTCCCTTCAACACCTCCTGATTCTGCGCTTCCTCGCCGGCATCGGCATCGGCGGCTTGCTGCCGAACATGATCGCGCTCAACGCGGAATTTGCTCCCAAACGCTTTCGGGCGACGATGGTCATCGTGATGTTCTCCGGAGTCGCCTTCGGCGGCGGCATGCCGGGACTGGTTTCCGCCTTGCTCGTGCCGAAGTACGGCTGGCAGGTCCTGTTCGCCGTCGGCGGCATCCTGCCGATCGCGGCGGCAATCGCCTGCGCCTTCTGGCTTCCGGAGTCGATCAAGTACCTGGTGGTCAAAGGGGGGCGGCAGGCAGAGGTAAGAGCGATTCTGGCGAGGGTAGAACCCGGTTTTTCGGTTGACCCCAATACCCAATTCGTCATCCAGGACGAAAAGAAGTACGCCGGTTTCACGCCGAAATATCTGTTCAGCGACGGTCTCGCCCTCATCACGCCGCTGCTCTGGCTTCTGTTCGTGGTCAATCTGATGGGGTACTTCTTCCTCATCAGCTGGACGCCGACGCTGCTCACCAGCGCCAATGTGCCGGTCGAGAAGGCGGCGATCGCCACCGCGCTCTTCCAGATCGGCGGCGCAGTCGGCGGATGGGTCCTCTGCCGTCCGATGGACAATAGAGGTCTGGCGCCGATCACCGTGCTGTTCGCGATTGCGGTGCTTGTTGTCGGCTCCATCGGATACATCGGCCCGATCTCCGAGTCCCTTTTGATGGCTGCCCTCTTTCTGGGCGGTTTCTGCGTGCTCGGACTTCAGTTCGGTCTGAATGCAACCTCTGCCATGATCTATCCGACTTCTTTCCGGGCAAACGGGGCAGGATGGGCGCTCGGGGTGGGACGCGTCGGCTCGATTGTCGGGCCAGTCCTCGGCGGTGTTCTCATCTCGATGAAATTGCCGATCCAACAGCTCTATCTTCTGGCGGCGGTTCCGTTCCTTATCGGCACCATTGCCTGCTTCGTGCTGGCGCGATTGTACGTGGCGAGGTTCCAGGGCTCCGGTCTGGGCCAGCGCGATTCCAGGGACGCCAGCTCCGCTGGCGGGAAAAGGCACGTCGGAACATGACCATCGACCACGGCAAACGGGAGGAAACCATGAAACACGTGCTTCGCAACCTGATGCTCGTCGTCCTGCTCGGTGCGTTCGTGCACGCCGAAGCGCAAACCTGGCCCGCGCGGCCGATCAAAATCATCGTTTCGCAGGCTGCCGGCGGCGCCCCGGATATCATCTGCCGGCTGATCACGGATCGGCTGACACGGGCCATGGGCCAGCAGGTCCTCGTCGAAAACCGGCCGGGAAGCGGAAACGTCGTCGGCGCCCAGGCTGCGGCGCGCTCGGCGCCGGACGGCTACACCTTCTTCTTTGCGACGGCTGCGGCGCTGGTTACGAATCCGTACACCTTCAAGTCGCTTCCCTACGATCCCGCCCGCGATTTTGTCCCGGTGGCCATGATCGCAAAGGGGCCGTTCTTCGTCATGGCGCATCCAAGCGTACCCGCGAAGACGCTCGCCGAGCTGGTCGCCTACGACAAGGCGAACCCCAACAAGCTCAGCTTCGCGACCGACGGCCCGAGAAATTTCTCCGGAATACTCGCGGCATGGTTGAACAAGCTCGCCGGGACGCAAATACTCGCGGTGCCTTACGCCACCATGCCGCAGGGCGTCCAGGATACCGTCGCGGGAAGGACGCAGCTTGCCGTGCTCGCCGTACCCGCGGCCGCGCCCTTTATCAAGCGCGGGGATCTGCGTCCCCTCGGGGTGAGCTTCGCTCGGCGCATTCCGGGATATGAGGACGTGCCGACGATTGCCGAGACTTTCCCCGGGTTCGAGTTCATCGGCTGGTTCTCGCTCGTCGCGCCGGCCGGAACGCCGCATGAAATCGTGCAGCGTATGAATCGGGAAACGGATCGCATTCTGAAGGACCAGGAGGTTGCGCAACGGCTGGCAAACCTCGGCTTCTACACCGAAGGCGCCGAGACGCCCGAAGCGCTCGCCGATTTTGTGCACGCCGAGCTGGCGAAGTGGGGCAGGATCGTGAAGGAGATCGGAATCCAGCCGGAATAAAGAATCGGCGCGGGAGCACCGAGCTGCTATTCAAGGAGTTCTCCCAGCGCTACGAACGCGGCAGCCAAAAAAAGGCCCCCGGACGGGGGCCTTTTTACAACGCGACCTGATGCATGCTGGACGCACACGCTCGGAGCCCTGGGCACCGTGCCCTGCGCTCCCCGCGGAACGCCCGGCGGATCAATCGTCGTCGTTTTCCTGCTTCGGAATTCCGGCCGCGAACCAGGCCCCACCCGGATTGCGGATAAGGAGCACGGGGCTGGCGCAGACAGCCGGCGGCGCCGGATTCAGTACATCATCGATCCGAAAATCGCCGTTGGGATCGAGCGCAACGCCGGCAGGGTTCGTGTCGTGCACTGTAAACGGCGCGGCAGCCCCGCAAATCAGCGTGGGGTGCACGCTCTGGCCCGCATTGCCGCCGATGCCATTGCCCCCGCCCAGCAGCAGGCCCTTTCCCCTGACCTTGATGCTCCCGTCGGCCTTCACGTCGGCCCTGAGATCGGCGATCACCCAGATCTGGCCGGGAGGGTTGACTCCGCGGACAATGTTTCGGTTCACCACCTCGGAGGTCAGCGGCTGCGTTCCCGCCGCCACTACCCCGCTTGAGACGGGGATGACTCCAATCCCGCCTTTGAATTTCACGAGGGAGTCATCCGCCGCCGCCGAGAGAGGAAAGACGATTCCAAGGAATAACGCAAAAGCCAGCACTTTTTTCATCATGACAACTCCTCCTTCTTTAAGTAAGGGATACATCTGCTTGATTAAACAGGGATGGGCCCGGCCTGACTGTTTCGACATGCGGTCCATTCCGGTCTGGTAGCTCGTTACTAAACAGCTTCCGCGGATTGTTTATTCCCCGACGAACAAGAAAGATGCCCTGTCACAATTCTGGAACAAAGGCTCGTGGCCGTCCGCCCCTTGGCACGTTGAACCGCGGACGTTCGCCGCTCCGGCGGGAACGCCGCGCTATTCGCCGGCCGAAGGCTTGCGTTCGGTTTCCAGGCGCACCACGTTCGCCGCGGGCTTTTCCTCGAGCTCCGCGGCCTCGATCTGCTGAAACCGCTGGGTGATCTTGCCCGACGTGACCTGCACGCTGTCAACGTCCTCGTGCGCCTGGCGGATGTGGTCGGCGAGCTTCTTCATGCGCTCGTCGAAGCGGCCGAACTCCACGGCGAGGCGCGCGAGCGCATCCTTGATGACGTGGATCTGCTTGCGCGTCTCGACGTCCTTCAGCACCGCGCGCGCGGTGTTGAGCACCGCCATCAGGGTCGTCGGCGACACGATCCACACCCGGTTCGAGATCGCGTAGTCCACGACCTCGGAGTGATAGGCGTGGATCTCGGCAAATACCGCCTCGGCCGGAATGAACATCACCGCCCCGTCCGAGGTTTCATTTTCGATGATGTATTTCGAGGCGATCGCGTCCACGTGCTTGCGGACGTCGGCGCGGAACTGCTTCTGCGCGAGCGCGCGCTCCACATCGTTCGCCTTCGGATCGAGCATGAGCTTGTAGTTCTCGAGCGGAAACTTCGAGTCCACGCACACCAGCCCGGTAGGATCGGGGAGCTTCAGCACGCAGTCAGCGCGAACGCCGGTGGAAAGCGTGTACTGCATCTCGAAAGCCTGCGTCGGCAGGACGTTGCGCACCAGGTGTTCGAGCTGCACCTCGCCGAACGCGCCCCGCGAACGCTTGTCGCCCAGCAGTTCCTGAAGGCTGACCACGCTGCCGGTGAGCGTCTCGATTTTCTTTTGCGCCTCGTCGATGGTCGCCAGGCGCTGCATCACGTTGACAAAGGTCTCGTTGGTCTTCTTGAAGCCTTCGTCGAGCCGCTCGCTCACCTTGCCCGAGATCTGGTCGAGCCGCTCCTCGATCTTGGCGTTGAGCTTCTCGGTGGTCTGACTGAGATTGGCCGCGAGCGAGAGCTTAAGGTCGGTGAGCTTGGCGTCGAGGCGGTCTCCCTGCGTGGTCAGGCCGCCGTGCAGGTCAGTGAGCATCTCGCGGTGCTTTTTCTCCAGCACCGGGACGAGCGCTTCGTCCGGGTCCTTCATCCGCCCCCCAATTACGGCGACGCGCCAGGCCACCCACGCAAGCAGCAGGACTGCAACGGCGGCGAGAATGAGGAGAAATTCAACCATATGTCATTGTAGCGCGGGCCCGGCAACGTCCCCGCCGCGGCGCCGGGCACGTCGTGAGGACTTTACTGTGCGAGCACCCTTCACCCCTTCCCTCTCCCCGCAAGCGGGGCGAGGGAGCGTGAATGAAAAGTCACTGCGCCTCGCGCAGCGCCACGATGGGCGGCTGGTTGAGCGCGGCGCGCGCGCCCGCCCAGGCGTTGAGCACGATGCAGACGAGCCCGAGCGCCGGGCCGACGATCCAGATCCAGCCGTTCCACAGGTACTCGAACTGAAATACCCGCGTCGCCAGCGCGTAGCCGATCGCGGTGGCGCCCAGCGAAGCAAGCGCCCCCGCGATCAGGCCGAGGGCCGCGAACTCCGCGCGCTGGGCGGCAAGCACCTGCGCGCGGCTCGCCCCGAGCGCGCGCATGATTGCGGCTTCCTGTTTGCGCTCGTCCTGGGTCGCCAGCAACGCC
>JBGPYQ010000180.1:0-7124 GCA_041493345.1 Gammaproteobacteria bacterium
CCGGTGAATCCGTCGATCGGCGAGCGAATGGTGCAGTACTCGAGATTGAGCACGGCATTGTCGAGCGCCGCCTTGCTCGATTGCGCCACGGCTTCACTAGTCTCGGCGTTGGTGCGGATCTGCGCATACGCCTCCTTCGAGACGAAGTTCTTCTGCAGCAGCTCCTGATAGCGCCGCTCCTGCGAGCGCGCCTGGTCTTTTTGCGCAGTGTCGCGCAAGAAATTGGCTTCGGCCTGCCGCATCGTCGCTTCGTACGGCCTCGGATCGATCTTGAACAGCACGCTGTTCCTGCGGACTTCCTGGCCTTCTTTGAAGTTGACCTCGACGATCTGCCCGTCGACGCGCGCCTTGACGCTCACCGAGGAATAGGCCTCGACGTTGCCGATGGCCTGCAGCCGAAACGGCACAGTTTGCTGCGACACTATTGCCACGGAAACCGGGACTGCAGACGGGCCTTTGGATGCCTTGGGTTCGTTTGCGCGGATCTCGGTGCCGAAATAGGTGAACAGAATCACGGCAACAACAAGCAGGCCGACGCCAGCGAAAATGAAGATCTTCTTGGAGGCTGCAGGTGCCGAGGCGAGAGATGAATTGGTCGGATCCATGGATTTGCTAACGATTGCGGGTGCCCGTGTATTCCGCGCCGTTACATATTCGCGGGTAGGGTCACCAGGTCAATGAGCGGCATGCGATGCCGTTCCTCGTCAAGTGCTCCTTTCGATTCAAGTTTGCGCCGACGATCTCCTAAATTTATCGATTCCGGGCCGCTGCTGCAGCCCGGAATTCGCCCGCAAACGATCAAATTTACGGCAAAAGGTGCTCCGAAGCAAAAAGGGCCTCGGCTTTCTCCCGTTCCCGCACGAGATGGACCGTATCCCCAACGACTATGACCTCGGCCGCCCGCGGCCGCGAGTTGTAGTTCGAGCTCATGCTCATTCCGTAGGCACCCGCCGACATCACCGCCAGCAAATCGCCGGCGGCGAGTTCAAGTGCCCGGTCCCGGCCCAGAAAATCGACCGATTCGCAGACCGGGCCGACGATATCGTAGCGCCGCGCCGGCCCCGCGCGCTTTACCACGGGCAGAATGTCGTGCCAGGCTTCGTATAGCGCCGGCCGCAGCAGGTCGTTCATCGCCGCGTCGGTCACGGCGAAGTTCCTGACGGTGCCGTGTTTAAGGTATTCGATGCGGGTGAGCAAGAGTCCGGCGTTGCCGACGAGCGCGCGACCGGGTTCAATCAGGATCTTGAGCTTGCGCCCGCCGATGCGCTCGAATAGCCGCCCGAAATAATCCTTCAGCACCGGAGGTTCCTCGTCGCGATAGCGGATTCCAAGTCCACCGCCGAGGTCGATATGCCTCAGCGGCGCACCGGAGGCTTCGAGCATGTCGACGAATTCGAGAACCTTTTCGAGCGCGGCGACGAAGGGCTCGAGATCCGTGATTTGCGAGCCGATGTGGAAATCGATGCCCACGATTTGCAGGCCCGGCAGCGAGGCCGCTTTGCGATACAGTCTCGGAGCTTCGTCATAGGGTACGCCGAACTTGCTTTCTCGCAGGCCGGTGGCGATGTGGGAGTGGGTGCGCGGATCGACGTCGGGGTTGACCCGCAGGGACACCGGCGCAACCTTGCCCAGTTCCGATGCGATCCGGGCGAGCCGGTCAAGCTCACCCTCGGATTCGACGTTGAAACACAGGATTCCGGCCGCGAGCGCCGCGCGCATATCTGTTTCACTTTTGCCAACGCCGGAGAAAACGGTCTTCGCCGCGGCGCCGTGGGCGGCCAGCACGCGTGCGAGCTCTCCACCGGAGACAATGTCGAATCCCGACCCCATTCGCGCAAGCACATCGAGCACCGCAAGGTTGGAATTGGCCTTGACCGCGTAGCAGATGAGCACGTCGCGTCCCAAACAGGCCCGCTCGAACTCGCGATAGGCCGATTCCAGCGCCGCGCGTGAATACACGTAACAGGGCGTCCCGAACCTCGCAGCAATGGCCGCGAGCGGCACACCCTCCGCGCAAAGCGTGCCGCTCCGGTATGAGAAAAAATTCACTGGCGCGGTGCGGGTTTGTTATCCTGCTGCTGCGGCTTCTGTTCTGGCGGGGGAAGGTGGAGCGGTCCCTTGGTCCCGCAGGCCGAGAGGGCGAAGAGGATCAGAACGAGGCCAGCGGTACGGCGCATGATGATGACGTTGCGTTCAAGCTAGTTTATCACGGCAATGACCGAGAGCGACTTCAACAGCCGCGCGGCTGCGACGCTGGATCGCATTTCTCAGGCTCTGGAGGAAAGCGCAGCCGGATGCGACTGCGAGCTGAAGGACGGCGGGGTGCTCGACATCGAGTTCGCCGACGGCAGCCGCATCATCGTCAACCGCCATTCTGCGGCGCAGGAGATCTGGGTCGCGGCCAAGTCGGGCGGATTTCACTTTCGCCACAACGGAGTGAACTGGGTGAGTACGCGCGATGGCTCAGAGCTGTTCGCGGTGCTGTCCCGCTGCGTGAGCCAGCAGTCAGGCGTCGCGGTGATCCTCCGCGAGCGGATGAAACCGGATTCGGGATGAAGTACGGGGGCGGGTCCTGAACGGCTGTCGCACCGTGAATATCGGTAGTCAAAATAACTGGTTCTTTACTTCGTCCGGTGTTCGTGCGCCCGAATCGCCCGCACCCTGCTCGGGAGGCAGGTTCTCCTGGAAGAAAAATTCCGGTTTTCCGTCCGCAGACTGCAGGCCGTTGTCGCCGACCTTGACCGACACCACCCCCGCCGGCATGGCCTGAAACATTTCCCGGGTTTCTGCCAGCGCCTGCGCCATGTAGCTCATCCAGATCGGCAATGCCGTGACCGAGCCGGTTTCGCTCGGGCCCAATTTCTTCGGCTGGTCGAATCCGATCCACGCGATGGCGACAAGATCGGGTTGGTAGCCGTTGAACCAGGCGTCGACATAGTCGTTGGTGGTGCCGGTCTTGCCGGCAAGATCCTGGCGCTCAAGGGACATGGCGCGTGCAGCCGTGCCGGAGCGCACGACGTCGTGCATCATGCTATCCATGATGAAGGCGTTTCGGGCGTCGATGACGCGCAGCGACTCATCGCCGACCCTGGCGGGTTGCGCCTGCGCCAGCAGATTGCCGTGATCGTCGACGACTTTTTGCACCAGGTACGGCTCGGTGCGGAAGCCGCCGGTGGCAAATACCGAGTAGGCGCGCGCCATCTGCCACAGCGTGACCGAACCCGAGCCGAGCGCCATGGTGAGATACGGCGGGTGCTTGTCGGCATCGAAGCCGAAGCGGGTGATGTAGTCCTGGGCGTATTGCGGTCCGATTGCCTGAAGTATCCGGATCGACACCATGTTTTTCGACTTGACGAGCGCGGTGCGCATGCGCATCGGGCCTTCGTACTTGCCGTCGTAGTTTTTGGGCTCCCAAACCTGCCCGCCTGTGAGCGCGGCGTCCGCAACCACCGGAGCGTCGTTGATGACCGTGGCAGGTGTGAAGCCCTTCTCCAGGGCTGCCGAGTAGATAAACGGCTTGAAGCCGGAGCCCGGCTGGCGCCAGGCCTGGTTCACGTGGTTGAACTTGTTTCGGTTGAAATCGAATCCGCCCACGAGTGAGCGCACGGCGCCGTCCTTCGGATTGACCGAGATGAATGCGCCTTCGGCATCGGGGAGCTGGACAATCTGCCAGTTGTTCTTCTTGTCCTTCTGGATGCGAATGATCGCTCCGCGCCGGATCCTCCGATTGGCCGGAGCCTTGCTCTCCAGCATGCGGGCGGCGAATTTCAGGCCGTCGCCGGAAATGCTCACGGTGTCGCCGCCTCGCCGATAGGCCTTCACCTGTTTTGCGGTCTCTTCCAGCACCAGCGCCGCGAGGATTTCGTCGCTGTCCGGATAGTCCTGGATCGCCTCCTCGTAGTCTTCTTCCGCTATTTCGTCGAGATTCACGTAGCCTTCCGGGCCACGATAGCCATGGCGCATGTCGTATTCGAGCAGGCCGTTGCGCAATGCAGCATAAGCCGCTTCCTGGTCCATCCGGGTGATCGTCGTATAAACGCGAAATCCGCGTGAGTAGACTTCCTCCGGATAGCGCTCGTAGAGCATCTGGCGCACCATCTCCGCGACGAATTCGGCATGGATGGCGTATTCATTGCCCGTCTCATGTTTGACCTTCAGGGGGGAGTTCTGGGCCTGCAGGTACTCGGAATCGTCGAGTATGCCTAGGTCGTGCATGCGTCGCAGCACATAGAGCTGGCGCTGCTTGGCGCGCTTTGGGTTGACGACGGGATTGAAAGAGGAAGGCGCCTTGGGCAATCCAGCGAGCATGGCCACTTCTGCCGCGTCCAGCTGCGACAGAGTCTTGCCGAAGTAGATCTGAGCCGCCGTCCCGAAGCCGTAGGCGCGCTGTCCGAGGTAGATCTGGTTGACGTAGATCTCCAGAATCTGGTCCTTCGACAAGGAGTTTTCGATCTTGAAGGCGAGCAGGGCTTCGTACAGCTTTCGGGTCAGCGTTTTTTCCCGCGAGAGGAAGAAGTTTCTCGCGACCTGCATGGTTATCGTGGAGGCGCCCTGGGTCTTCCCGCCGGTCACCAGATTCGAGTACGCTGCCCGCAGCACCCCTTGATAGTCGACCCCGGTATGCTGGTAGAAGCGCTCGTCCTCGGCGGCCAGAATGGCCTGCTTCATCAGGGCGGGAACCTCGTCGACGCGAACGACCGAGCGGCGTTCTTCGCCGAATTCCCCGATCAGGACGCCGTCAGCGGTATAGACCCGGAGCGGGATCTTGGGCTGATAGTCGGTCAGGGCCTCGACAGAGGGAACGTTGGGGTAGGCGACCAGCAGCACAAAACCGGCTATCGCCAGGCCCATGACGCCCAGCCCGGCCAGCGCCAAGACCGGGAAGGCGAGCCGTCGCAGCCACATTCAGAGGGTTTCCGGGGAAGGGTTGCCCATTATAGGCGAAGGGTTCGCGAGATTGCCATAAGGCCTTCAAAACCCGTGTGAAAAATTTACTTTACAGAGTGTATAGTTGTTGTTAGGATTTAAGGTAAATTATACTTATCGCGCCTAACCGGCCATAGTTGAAGGGGAAATCCAGTTTGCAGCTGAGTTTGGAAGTATTCACGCCAAGGGTTCCGCCGTTGTTTGGCATGGACATTTCTTCGTCTTCGGTAAAGATGGTGGAATTGTCCGATGCGGGCAGGGGCGGCATGCGGGTTGAGCGTTACGCCATCGAAGCGCTGCCCAAGGACGCGCTGGTGGACGGAAACATCACCAACCTTGATGCGGTGGTCGAAGCCGTGCAGCGCGCCTGGAAGAGGATGGCCACACGCACCAAAAACGTCGCCTTGGCACTGCCGGCCGCGGCAGTGATCACCAAGAAGATCATCGTTCCGGCCGGCCTGCGTGATGACGAGCTGGAAATCCAGGTGGAGACCGAAGCAAATCAATACATCCCGTTCGCGCTCGATGAGGTAAATCTTGATTTCCAGGTGGTGGGACCTGCGCCCTCGAGCCCGGATGAGATCGAGGTGCTGATTGCGGCTTCGCGCAAGGAAAAGGTCGATGACCGCATCGCGGTCGCCGAGGCATCCGGCCTGAAGGCGGTGGTAATGGACGTGGAGTCCTACGCCGTCCAGTCCTCGTTCGAGTTGATTCAAAGGCAGTTCCAGTCCGAGGGCAGGGACCAGAACATCGCGCTGGTCGATCTCGGGGCGCATGTCATGAATATCACCGTGCTTCGCAACGATCAGGCGGTCTATACGCGCGAACAGGCATTCGGCGGCGGCCAGCTGACTCAGGACATCATGCGCCAGTACGGCATGAGTCAGGAGGAGGCGGAAGGGGCCAAACGCACGGGAGGCCTGCCCGAAAACTACGAATCGGAAGTGCTGCGGCCATTCATGGAAAACGCAGCGCTCGAAATGCAGAGGGCAATGCAGTTCTTTTTCACCTCCACGCAATTCACGTCGATTGAGCACATTCTGCTGACCGGCGGATCGGCCGTGATTCCCGGGCTCGACGAGATGGTGCAGGCCCGTACGCAGGTCAGCACCATGGTTGCCAATCCCTTCGCCGACATGGCGATATCATCCCGCGTCCAGCTCAAGAAGCTGGTGGCCGATGCGCCCTCGCTGATGGTTGCCTGCGGGCTGGCGATGCGCAGGTTTGATCCATGATTCGCATCAATCTGCTGCCTTGGCGCGAGGCGCGCCGCAGCGAGCAGCGCAAGCACCTCGCCGTTCTGTCGGGCATGGTGAGCGTGCTGGCCCTGCTGATCGTGGGAGCGGTGCACCTTTTCTACGCGGGTCTCATATCGGCGCAGAACGACCGGAACGAATTCCTGAAGAAGGAGAACTCCCGGCTCGACAAGGAGATCGATGAGATCAAGAAGCTGAAGAGCGAGATTGCGGCCTTGCTCGCGCGCAAGCAGGTGATTGAGCGGCTGCAGACGGACCGCGCGCAGGCCGTCTACCTTCTTCAGGAGCTGGTGCAGCAGACGCCGGACGGAATATACCTCAAGACAATCAAGCAAACCGGGCTCAAAGTCCTTATGACGGGCTACGCGCAATCAAATTCACGCGTTTCGACCCTCATGCGCAATTTTGCGGCATCGCCCTATCTTGAAAATCCTGATTTGGTCGAGATCAAGGCTGCGACGGTCAGCCGCAAACGGGTGTCTGAATTCACCATGAACGTGAACGTCAAGCGGCTGCAGACCGAAGACAAGGATGCCGCAGGCAAAGCGCTAAAGACTGCACCCAAGGCCGCGCCTGCCAAGGGATAGGATCCAATGAAACGGCTGCTCGAACAATTCCAGAATCTCAATCTGCGCGATCCCGGCGCCTGGCCGCCGCTGCCCAAGTCAATCCTGCTGGTCACCGTGGTCACCGCCATCATTGTCGCCGGCTATTTCCTCGACTGGCAGGACCAGACGGATGCGCTGGAGGCCGGGCGCACGCAGGAGGTGAAGCTCAAGGATGAGTATGTCGCCAAGCAGCAGCAGGCGATCAACCTCGATTTGTACCGGCAGCAGCTTCGTGAAATCGACAGTTCGTTCGGAGCGCTGCTCAAGCAGCTCCCGAACAGATCGCAGATGGACGCCCTGCTGGTCGACATCAACCAGTCCGGACTGGGCCGCG
>JBGPYQ010000233.1:0-5121 GCA_041493345.1 Gammaproteobacteria bacterium
AGTGCGCCCATGGAGCACGGTCACGCGCGTTCTGACCAACGCGCGGGGCAATCGCGTCACCGGCGTCGAGTACTACGACCGGAAGAAGGAGAAGCAATTCCAGCCGGCGAGCGTCGTGGTGCTCGCCGCGTGGGCGGCGCAGAACCCGCGCATCCTGCTCAACTCGGCGAACGGCAAGCACCCGAGGGGCCTCGCCAATTCGAGCGGGCTCCTGGGCAAATACATCATGACGCACTTCGCCTCGGGCACGTGGGCAATCTTCGACGAGAACGTCGAGAACCACATGGGCACGACCGGCGCGCAATACATGTCGTACGACCGCTACGGCAAGACCAGCCACAAGGGAGCCTTCGGCAGCTCGTTCATCGTCGCCGGTTCCGCGCTGAAGACGAGCGACCTGGGCGGCTTCGCCAACGCGCGGCTCGACCTGTTCGGGCCCGAGCTGTATGCGTTCATGAAGCGCGCCGCGCGCGGGCTGACGCGCATCAACGCATTCGGCGAGGAATTGCCGAACATCGAGAACCGCATCGAGCTTGCCGGCGACAAGGACGAGTTCGGGATGCCGCTCGGAAGAATCATCCACAGCTACGACCAGGACGTCGCCGGAGTGTGGAACGCCAACTTCGAGGAAGGCCTGCGAATCGCCAAGGCCGCGGGCGCCAGGGAATCCTGGTCCGCGCGCGACAACATCCCGACCATTCACCTGATGGGCGGAACCATCATGGGAACGGGCGCGGGCAACTCGGTGGTCGACAGCTACGGCCAGACCCACGAGATCGCGAACCTCCATGTCGCGGGGCCGGGCATCTTCGCGACCGCAGGCGCGTCGAACCCGACCTACACGATCTTCGCGCTTTCGCTGCGCGGCGCCGAGCGGCTCGCGGCGAAGTGGACAACGATCGCCGCCTGAACGCGGCGGAATTTTCGACGCGCCAGGCGTGTTGCGTGGCCGTAGGCCGCGGGTCCGCGTCGAATTTCTGCAAGAGGGCGAAGCAGGGCCGTCGCCGCGCGTGAACGATTCCGAGGGGTCGGCCCGATCTGCCCTCTGTTACTTCTGCCCCATTTCCTGCCTGTACAGTCGCCGCGCCGCTTCTTCCTTGAGCGCGTCGTCCACTTCCAGCATGACGCCGTCCACATCGACCGGTTTCTCGATGCGCTCGAAGCGCCCGGTCAGCTCGATCTCCGGGTATAGCTTGCCGCCCTTGTAGAGCGACCAGATCTCCTTGCCATACTCGGTGTCCAGAAGGGCGGGCGCAAAATGGCTGAAGTAGCGGGTCAGATTGCCGATGTCCCGCTCGAGCATGCTGCTTGCGTGGTTGTTGCTCGCGGCGTCAACGGCCTGGGGCAGGTCGATAATGACGGGCCCATCACTGCCGACGAGAACGTTGTATTCAGACAAATCGCCATGGATGACTCCGGCGCAGAGCATGCGAACGACCTCTCTGATCAGCGTGCGGTGGTATTCGCGGGCCTGCTCTTGCGTGAGCACCAGATCGTTGAGCCTCGGCGCGGCGTTGCCCTCGCTGTCGGCGACGAGTTCCATCAGCAGCACGCCGTCGATGAAGTTATAGGGCCGCGGGACGCGCACGCCGGCGGCGGCAAGACGGACCAAGGCGTCCACCTCGGTGCTTTGCCATGCTTCTTCCTTTGCCTTGCGCCCAAAGCGGCTGCCCTTTTCCATGGCGCGGGCGCGGCGGCTGTTTTTCACCTTGCGGCCTTCGGTGTAATCCACGCTCTGGCGGAAGCTGCGCAGGTTGGCTTCTTTGTAGACCTTCGCGCAGCGGAGGTCTTCCCCGCAGCGGACCACGTAGATCATGGCCTCCTTGCCGCTCATGAGCTGGCGCATGACCGCATCGACGAGACCAGCCTCGACGAGCGGTTCCAGTCTTTTCGGGATTTTCATGGGCGATTTTCTGCGCTGCCTCGGCGTGTCATGGCAGCAAGGGTGGACTCATTTGACATGGATGTCTGTACTGGAGGGCGCAATCTACCGCATAGCGGTCAAAAATTAGAGCGCAAGACGCGGCAAACATCGCCAAAACGTGGTATTTCGCCGCGCTGTTATCCCGAACTGTCCTCATACCGTAGTACGATTTTCCGTCTTGCCTGGTTGTCGATTCCGCTGCCGCTCGCGGGTTTTCGCCGGAACGGCGGAGCGTTTGCACTCGCTAGTCACCGCTTCGCGGATGATGTCCGCCAGGCGCAGCGTGGCGGGGCCGGCGTGCTCGCGGTCGGCGAAGATCAGGTAAAGATCGGCGAAGCGCTCGCCGCCTTCGCGCAAGGGGAGGGCTTGGAGGGTGCCGGTCTTGAGCTCGTCGCGGATTCTTTCTTCCGGCAGCCACGCGAAGCCGTAGCCCGAACGCGCGGCTTCGACCGAGGTGGCGAGGTGGCTGACGGTCCAGCGCTGCGCCGTCTCCATGGAGGGCGCGCTGGCGCGCTCGGGGCTTGACTCGCGCACCACCAGGTGCCGATGCGCGCGCAGGTCGCGCATCGTGAGCTTGCGTCCGAGCTTGTGCAGCGGATGATCGGGATGCGCGGCGAGAACGAAGCGCAGGTGCATCAGGGATTCGCCCAAGAATCCGGGCGGGATGCTGCCGAAGATCGCGAGGTCGGCCTGCCCCTGCGCGAGCGCGTCGGTGCGGTGCCCGAGGACCGATTCGATCAACTCGATGCGTGTATGCGGGCTTTCCTTGCCCAGCCGGTCCAGACACTCGAGCAATAACCAGGTCGGAAAAATGACCTCGACCGCCAGGCGCACCTCCGCCTCCCATCCCGCTGAGAGCCTTTTCGCCGACTGCTCCAGCCCGGCCGCTTCGTCCAGCAGGTAGCGGGCGCGGCGGTAGAGGAGCTCGCCGGTGGGCGTGAGGCCCGCCTTGCGCCCCTCGATCTTGAACGCCTTCACCCCGAGCTGCGACTCGAGTTTTTGCACGGCGTAGGTCACCGAGGACTGGCTCTTGTACAGGGACTCGGCGGCCCTGGCGTAGCCACCGCGGTCCACCACGGCCATGAATGCTCGCCATTGCTCGAGGGTGATGCGGGGCGCGGCCATCTATCGGATAACTAGATTGATATAGGCTAAATTATGCTCTTTTATATCGACTTGTTCAATGTTTAAATACACCATCCAGAATGATTGAAATTAAGGAGGCGCCATGAAGAACGTATCGAGTATTCACCGGCCGGGCGAATCCCACTGGGTGGGCGACGGCTTCCCGGTGCACACCGTTTTCAGCTATCAGGACCTGGGGTCGGAGCTGACGCCCTTCCTGCTGCTCGATCACGCCGGCCCGGCCGAATTCGAGCCGACCGACAAGGAGCGCGGCGTGGGCTGGCATCCGCACCGCGGCTTCGAGACCGTCACCTTCGTGGTCGATGGCGAGGTCGACCATGAAGATACCGCCGGCAACCGCGGCAGCATCGGCCCGGGCGACGTGCAATGGATGACCGCCGGCGCGGGCGTGCTGCACAAGGAACTTCACAGCCGGGATTACGCGCGGCGCGGCGGCCGTTTCGAAGCGCTGCAGCTCTGGGTGAACCTGCCGGCGAAGTCGAAGATGACTGCGCCCCGGTACCAGACGCTCCTAAACCGGGACATTCCGGTGGTGAGCTTGCCCGAGAGCGGCGGCTCGGTGCGCGTGATCGCGGGCGAATTCGAAGGCACCCGGGGGCCGGCGCGCACGTTCACGCCGGTCAATCTGTTCGACCTGCGCCTGCGCGCGGGCCATCGCGCGCGCCTGAATCTGCGCGACGGCAACACGGCGGCGCTGTTCGTCCTGAAAGGCAGGATCGTCATCAATGGCAAGGCCGACGGGGCGGCGAACGCAGCCGAGCTCGCCGTGTTCGAGCGCAAAGGCGACGAGGTCGTGATCGAGGCGACATCGGATGCCAGCGTCTTTGTCATGAACGGGCAGCCGATCGACGAGCCGATCGCGGGCTACGGACCCTTTGTCATGAACACGCAGCAACAGATCCAAGAGGCGATCGTCGATTACAACCGCGGCGCCCTGGGAAAGATTCCCGCTTTGACAACGTGAGACCAACATGAAAACCCTGCTTCAGATCCAATCCAGCATCTTTTCGAATGGCGGCCAGTCGAGCCAGCTCGCCGAGCGCTTCATTACCGGGTGGCGCTCGTCGAACCCCCGCGGAAAAGTAATCCTGCGCGATCTCGCAACGGAGCCCGTGCCGCACCTCGACGCCGCGCGCTTCGGTGCGTTCCTCGCGAAGCCGCAAGAGCGCACCCCCGCGCAGCAGGCGGCGGTCGATTACTCCGATGCGCTGATCGATGAGCTGAAGCGCGCCGACGTGATCGTGCTCGGGCTGCCGATGTACAACTTCGGGCTGCCCTCGACGCTCAAGGCGTACTTCGACCAGATCGGGCGCGCCGGCGTCACGTTCCGCTACACCGAGAAGGGTCCGGTCGGCCTGTTGACGGGCAAGAAGGTGTACGTCTTTGCCGCGCGCGGAGGCTTGTACGCCGGAACCCCCGGCGACACGCAGACGCCGTACGTGCGCAAATTCCTCGCGTTCCTGGGATTGGACGACGTGGAGTTCGTGTACGCCGAGGGGCTCGCCATCAGCGACGCGAGCAAGCAGCAAGGGCTCGCCCGGGCGCACGCCGAGATCGACCGGCTGCTGGAACCGCAACTGGCCGCGGCCTGAGGGATAGCGCCGGCCGCGACCGCAGAGAGCGGCCTGCCGCGCAGGTCAGAACAGGTGCACTGCGCTCGGCCAGAGCAGGCCTATGGCGCAGAAGATCAGCCCGGTCAGCCCCAGGCCGCAGGCAATCCAGGTGAGCCAGATTGCGCCGGTAATCACCGTTGCGGAAGCGAGCACGATGCCGATCTGCACCGCCGCCGAGGCCACTTCGAAGTGGTGATAGGCCGATAGCGATGTGTCCCGCCTGAGCTCGGCGGCCTTGGCCCTCGCGGCCAGCTCCTTGCGGCCCTCGTTGGTCTCGGGCTCGGAATCGTAGCGGGCAATGGTTTTTTTCCACGCCGCAATCTGCTTTTCCGTGGCCTCGACCACTTTTTTATTGGCGACGCCGGGCAGGTGCGCTTGGTGTTCCTCTGCGGCGGTTCTAAGCACCGTGCTGCGAATGGTCTTGGCCTGGAAGAAGGA
>JBGPYQ010000077.1:0-14110 GCA_041493345.1 Gammaproteobacteria bacterium
AACCGCAACGCCTTGCACGCGCGCAATCACGGGCTGAGGCAGGCGAACGAGCGACAGCATCACCTTGCTGCACTGCTCGAAGAGCGCCTTCTGCCAGGCCTTGTCGGGGTGCGAGCGCATCTCGCGCAGGTCGTGCCCGGCGCAGAAGTGCTTGCCCGCGCCCGCCAGAATGACCACGCGAACCGCTGAATCGTCCGCCAGACGGACGAGCTCGTCCTGCAGCGCAGAGAGCATCGCGGTGGACAAGGGGTTCATGCGATCGCCGCGGTTCAGCGTCAGCGTGACGATGCCGTCCCTGTCCTCGCGCAGGACGTAGGGTGCTTCGACTTCGGTCTTCGACGGTGCGTTCATGCTCCCTCCTTTTCCGTCGTTCCCGCAACCTTTAGCACCCGCGAAAGCGGGTGGGGAACCCAGCGACTTTCTTCAACAACACTGGACTCCCGCCTTCGCGGGAGTGACGCGCTACTTTACTCGATCGCCTCCACCGACTTCGCCTGCTGCCTCAGGACGAATTTCTGGATCTTGCCGGTCGAGGTCTTCGGCAGGACGCCGAAGATCACGTGCCGCGGCGCCTTGAAACGCGCAAGATTGGTGCGGCAGTGCTCGATGATCTCCGCCTCCGTGACCCTGGCGTCCGGCTTCAATTCGACGAAAGCGCACGGCACCTCGCCCCATTTGGGATCGGGTTTCGCCACCACTGCCGCCGCAAGCACCGCCGGATGCCGGTAGAGCACGTCTTCGACCTCCAGCGAGGAGATATTCTCTCCGCCGGAAATGATGATGTCCTTGGCGCGGTCCTTGATCTTGACATAGCCGTCGGGCTGCATCACGGCGAGATCGCCGGAGTGGAACCAGCCGCCGGCGAAGGCGTCTTGCGTCGCCTTGCTGTTCTTCAGGTAGCCTTTCATTGTGATGTTGCCCCGAAACATGATCTCGCCCATGGTCTCGCCGTCGGCGGGAACGGGGATCATGGTCTGCGGATCCATGACCGTCAGCCCTTCCTGCAGAAGATAACGCACGCCTTGGCGGCCGTTGCGCTCGGTGCGCCCGCCGATGTCGAGCTGCCGCCATTCCTCGTGCTTGGCGCAGACGGTGGCCGGACCGTAGACCTCGGTCAGCCCGTATACGTGCGTGAGTTCCCAGCCCATGCGCTCCATGCTTTCGATCATGGCCGCGGGCGGCGCCGCGGCCGCGACCATCGCATGAACCTTGTGGCTGATGCCCTCGCGCAGCTTCGGGTCCGCGTTGATGAGCGTCGAGTGCACGATAGGCGCGCCGCAATAGTGAGTCACCTTGTGCTCGCGCATCGCATCGAACACGAGCTTTGCGTCCACCTTGCGCAGGCATACGTTCGTGCCGGCGTTTGCCGCCACGGTCCAGGGGAAGCACCAGCCGTTGCAGTGGAACATCGGCAGCGTCCACAGGTACACGGCGTGGTGCGGCATGCCCCAGGTGAGGATATTGCATATTGCGTTCAGGTAGGCTCCGCGGTGATGGTAGACCACGCCCTTGGGATTGCCGGTCGTGCCCGAGGTGTAGTTGAGCGCAATGGCGTTCCATTCGTCCGCGGGCGGCTGCCACGGAAACCCGGGATCGCCCGCGGCAAGGAAAGTCCCGTATTCGATCGATCCGATGCGCTTGCCGGGACCGGAAAATTCCGGGTCGTCCACGTCCACCACGAACGGTTTCGCCTTGGCCAGCGCCATCGCCTTTTCAATGGTGGCCGAGAATTCGCGGTCGGTGATCAGGACCTTGGCCTCGCCGTGGTCGAGCATGAAGGCGATGGTCTCGGCGTCGAGGCGTGTGTTCAGGGCGTTCAGCACCGCGCCGGTCATGGGCACGCCAAAATGGCACTCGACCAATTCCGGCGTGTTCGCGAGCATCACCGCCACCGTGTCGCCGCTGCCGATGCCTCTGGCCGAGAGCGCCGAGGCGAGCCGCCGGCAGCGTGTGTAAGTCTCCGACCAGGTAAAGCGCCGCGCGCCGTGAATGACGGCGGTGCCCTTGGGGTAGACGTAAGCCGCGCGCTCGATGAACCCCAGCGGAGTCAACGGCGCGAAATTGGCCGGATTCCGGTCGAGGTCGAGTGCGTAGGGATTGACTGTCGCTGCGGGTGACATTTCCGGAGGTCCAATTCGGGCACCGCGGCCCATTTTCGCACAATCAGCCGGACTCCTGCCCTTTCCTGCCCGGCTCGAGCCGGCTCCAGAGGCACTGTCCCTTGCTTTCCGCTTCGATGTCGAGGAGCAGTCGCGCATGCTCGGCGATCTCGTCCACGCTCGCCGCAACGACGAGCAGCGGCGGTCGTTCGCCGCCCGCGGCCGGCGCGCCGGCGGAGGCGTCCCCCCCGGGCCGGTCGAGTTCGATCGCAAGGCTGTCCTGGCCGCGCGTCATGGCGAGGTAGACCTCCGCGAGCAGCTCGGCGTCGAGCAGCGCGCCGTGCAGGGTCCGGTGCTCATGATCGATCTGGTATCGCTCGCACAAGGCGTCGAGCGAGTTTCTCTTTCCGGGGTGCAGCTCGCGCGCAATCTTCAGGGTGTCGACAATGGCGGCGCACTGCTCCGCGACCGGCGCCGCCTCGATCATGCCCAGCTCCTGGTCCAGGAACTCGACGTCGAACGCCGCGTTGTGGATTACCAACTCCGCGCCGCGGATGTACTCGAGGAACTCGGCGGCGATTTCCCGGAACTTCGGCTTGTCCTGCAGGAATTCGCTGGTGATGCCGTGCACCTTGAGCGCGCCCTCCTCGCTATCGCGCTCGGGGTTGAGGTAACGATGGAAATGATTTCCGGTCATGCGCCGGTTGCGGATTTCTATGCAGCCTATTTCCAGAATGCGGTCCCCGAGCCTGGCGTTGAGTCCCGTGGTCTCCGTATCGAGCACGATGCTTCGCAATGGGGACACGGTATCCGGGCTTCTCGGCGGATGATGGAAACGAGCGGGGGTCGGCAGGGATTTCCCGTCGCCAGACTAACCTTCCCGGGAAAATAAATCAAAGGAACGCGGGCTCAGCGGGCCGAGCCGGTCCGGCGGCGGCCCGCGACGTGCGCGCCAATCAGGGCGTTCGCAGTGCCCCGAACGAGCGTTCCCTTCGTGTCCATCAGCCAGAGGCGGATCAGTCCTATGAGAAAACAGGCCGTATCGAGTGCCGCCTTCGCCGGCGGCAGTCCGGCGCGCATGCTGCCGGCCCGCTCGGCGCGCCGATACACCTGCGTGAGCTTCGAGACCAGCTCGGCCAGGTGGGCCGTGTGCTGGCCGAGCTCGCGCGCCATCTCACCGACATACTCGCACTTGAAACCCATGATCTGGAAGGTCTGGCGCGTGGCCGGATCGCTCTCCAGCATCTCGAGGACCGCGCGCAGAAAGCGACCGATGCCCGCGATGGGATCGGTCGCGTCAGCCCGCAGCAATGCGAAATCGGTGCGGTCGATCATCGGCAGGGACACCTGCTCCCGCATTGCGTAGAACAACTCCGTTTTGTCGGTAAAATGCCAGTAGATGGCGCCGCGGGTCACGCGCGCGGCCCGCGCGATCTGCTCGAGCGTGGTGCGGGTCACGCCCTGGCGCGCGAACACCTTGCGGGCGGCGGCGAGGATCTGCTGCCGCGTGCGTTCGGAGTCCTTCTTGGTCCTGCGCACGGAGGGTCAGGTGCAACGGAGCATTGACATACATTCATGATTGTATATAATCGACCGGCCTAATTCAACCACCCCGACGACGGACGAGTCGCTTCATGGCATTCCCTGTATTCCCGCATCCTCCCCCGGTCCGTTTCCAGGCGCTCCGTCGCGCGGGCCGGACCGCTTGCTGCCTGTTCGTCGCCGGAATCCTTTGCGCGTGCGGACAGGGCGGGTCAGGCGCCGGCGTCCCCCCCAATCCGGCGGCCATGGCCGTCCCGGTCATGGTGTTGCAGATCGCGCCGCGACAAGTCCCGATCGTCCTCGAGGCCGTGGGCCAGGTGCAGGGCTCCAAGGAAGTCGAGGTGCGCGCGCGCGTGAACGGGATTCTGCTCAAGCGCCTGTTCAGCGAGGGCAGCCTCGTGCAGGCGCAAGCACCGCTTTTCCAGATCGACCCGGCGCCCTACGAGATCGCACTGTCGCAGGCCAGAGCGCAACTCGCGCAGGAGCGCGCACGCCTGGAGCAGACGCGGCGCGAGGCCGTGCGCCTGAAGCAGCTGGCCGAGGAGCACGCGATCAGCCAGAAGGAATTCGACGACGCGACATCCGCGCTGAAGCTTTCGGAAGCGACTTCGCAGGGCGCCGAAGCGGGCGTCCGCCAGGCCGAGCTGAACCTCTCCTACACCCTGGTCACCGCGCCCGTTTCCGGCGTCACCGGGCGCATGCTCCGCTCCGAGGGCAGCCTGATCACGGCCGGCCAGGAAAGCAGCCTGCTCGCCGCGATAAACCAGATCCAGCCGATCTGGGTGCGCTTCAGCCTTTCAGAGTCCGATTCCGCCAGAATTCCGGGTGGAAAGCTCAAGCGCAGCACCTCGGCCGAAGTGAGGCTGACCCTTCCCGACGGTACGCCCTATCCCGACAAGGGGAGAGTCAATTTCGCCGCAACCCAGATCGACCCCAGGCTCGCCACGCAGGAGCTGCGCGCCGAGTTCGACAATCCCCGCCTGCAGTTGCTTCCGGGACAATTCGTGCGCGTGCAGATCATCGCCGGCGAGCGCGAGAACGCATTCCTGGTCCCCCAGACCGCGGTTATCCAGACCGAGCGTGGTCATTTCGTATTCGTCGTCGATCCGGAGAGCAAGGCGGCGATCCGGCCGGTGCAGACGGGCGAATGGGTTGGATCCGACTGGATAATCCTGAGTGGACTGAACGCAGGCGATCGCGTCATCCTCGACAATCTGCTCAAGCTTCGGCCGGGCGCGCCGGTCAATGCGCAGTCCCCCGCGGCCCCCGGAGCCGCCGGCGCAAAGGCCGCGGCGGCAAAGTAAGACAGGCCCGTGTCCCGGTTCTTCATCGATCGGCCGATCTTCTCGTCGGTCATCTCCATCATCATCACCATCGCCGGACTGGTGGCTTCCCAGGTCCTGCCCATCTCCCAGTATCCGGAAATCGCGCCGCCGACGGTCACGATCACCGCGGTCTATCCCGGGGCCAGCGCCGACACGCTCGCCAAGACCGTGGCCGCGCCCATCGAGGAGCAGCTGAGCGGCGTCGAAGGACTGCTCTACTTCCAGTCCACCGCTTCCTCGACCGGCACGCTGACCGTCACTGCGACGTTCGAGGTCGGCACCGACATCAACAATGCAACCATACAGGTCAACAACCGCGTGCAGATCGCCCTGCCGCGGCTGCCCGAGGACGTCAGGCGCGCCGGCGTGCTGGTGCAGAAACGCTCGCTCGATATCCTGCTGGTCGCCGCCGTGACCTCCGCGGATCCGCGCTACGACACGCTGTATCTCTCCAATTACCTGACGATCAACGCGCTCGACGTTCTGAAGCGCGTCCCCGGTGTCGCCGACGCGACCATATTCGGCGCGCGCGACTATTCGATGCGCGTCTGGCTGCGGCCGGACAAGATGGCGCAGCTGGGCGTGACGACCAGCGACGTCGCCGCTGCGATCAGCGCACAGAACAACCAGTACGCCGCCGGCAAGATCGGCCAGGAGCCGGCGCCGGAGGGCCAGTCGCTCGTCTATACCGTGACGGCGCGCGGTCGGCTGGTCGAGCCCGAGGAATTCGGCAACATCGTCCTGCGCTCGAGCGGGCCGGGCGGCGTATTGCGCCTGAGGGACATCGCCCGGATCGAACTCGGCGCAATCAACTATGACGCATTCACCACGGTGGACGGCCAACCCAGCGTCGGCACCGCCGTGTTCCTCCAGTCCGGCGCCAACGCGCTCGATGTGGCCAACGCGGTGCGCCGCACCATGGACGAGATCGCGAAGGGGTTCCCGCAGGGCGTCAGCTACATCGTCCCATTCGACACCACCCGCTTCGTTCAGTCCTCGATCAAGGAGGTGACCCGGACCCTGCTGATCGCCGCGCTGCTGGTGCTGCTCGTGGTATTCATCTTCCTGCAGAGCTGGCGCGCGACGCTGATTCCGTTCGTCGCCGTGCCGATATCGCTCATCGGCGCATTCGCGGGCCTGTTCGTGTTCGGCTTCTCGATCAATACGCTGACGCTGTTCGCCATCGTGCTGGCGACCGGGATCGTGGTCGATGACGCCATCGTCGTGATCGAAAACGTCGAGCGCTTGATGGCCGAGAAGGGCCTGTCGCCGAAGGAAGCGGCGATCGAATCGATGCGCGAGGTGACCGGCGCCATCATCGCCATCGAGCTGGTGCTGTGCTCGGTGTTCGTTCCGGTCGCGTTCCTCGGCGGCCTTGCCGGCCAGCTCTACAAGCAGTTCGCCGTAACGGTCGTCACCGCGGTGGTCATCTCCGGAGTGATTGCGCTCACCCTCACCCCGGCGCTGTGCGCGCTGCTGCTCAAGCGCAGCCACGAGGAATCGCGGTTGTTCCGGCCTTTCAACCGCGGCTTTGCCGCGCTCGTCTCGGGCTATGTCGGCGGCGTGCGCTGGATCCTGCGCCACGCGGTGCTGGCGCTGGCGGCATTCGTGCTGCTGATCGCGGCGGTCGGCTGGCTGTTCAAGCATATTCCCGGAAGCCTCGTGCCCTCGGAAGACCAGGGTTATCTCTTTGCCGCCATCGTGCTGCCCGACGGGGCGACGCTCGGCCGCACCGGCAAGGTCGGCGCCGGCATTCAGGCAATCATCTCGCAGCACCCGGCCGTGGATCACGTTTTTCTGATCAACGGTTTCGACCTGATCGGCGGCGGCAACAAGTCCAGTGCCGCGACCCTGTTCATTGCGCTCAAGCCCTGGGACGAGCGCTCCGCCACGGCCGACGATCTGGTCAAGTTCATCGGCATGAAGGGCGCCGGTTTCTCCGAAGGACTGATCTTCGCCTTCAATCCGACGCCGATTCGCGGGCTGGGCACGGCGAGCGGCTTCGAGCTCTACGTGCAGAACCGCGCCGACGCCGACCCCAAGCATCTGGCCGAGGTCGTGCAGCAATTCATCGGCGAGCTGCGCAAGCGCCCGGACCTGCAGGGCATCAATACCTTCTTCCGGCCCAGCGTGCCGCAGCTCTACGTGGAGGTGGACCGCGAAAAAGCGCTCGCGCTCGGCGTGCCGCTGGCGGATGTGTTCAATTCCCTGCAGAGCACCATGGGCGCCTTGTACGTGAACGACTTCAACAAGTTCGGCCGCACCTACCGCGTGCAGATCCAGGCCGAGCCGCGGTTCCGGCTGCGGCCGGAGGATCTGGGCAACGTCTACGTGCGCTCGAGCGGCGGCGACATGCTGCCGATCAAGACCCTGATCCGCACCGAAAAAATCGTCGGGCCCGAACAGCTCGACCGCTTCAATGGCTTTGTCGCCGCCAAGGTGCTGGGCTCAGGCGCACCCGGCGTGAGTTCCAGCCAGGCCATCGCCGCCGCCGAAGAAGTGGCGAGCAAGGCGCTCCCGGAGGGCTACAACCTGCAATGGTCCGGCCAGGCGTTCCAGGAGAAGCGCAGCGGCAAGACCTCGATCATCGCCTTCGGCCTGGCGCTGGTGATGGTGTTCCTGATTCTTTCGGCCAATTACGAGCGCTGGGCGCTGCCGGTCGCGGTGCTGCTGTCGGTTCCGTTCGCCCTTTTCGGCGCGCTGCTGGCGATCCTGGCGCGGGGGATGAGCAACGACGTCTACTTCCAGATCGGCCTGATCACGCTGATCGGCCTGGCAGCGAAGAACGCCATCCTGATCGTCGAATTCGCGGCGCAGAACGCCGCCAAAGGCATGCCGCTGTACGATGCGGCCGTCGCCGCGGCGCGTCAGCGCTTCAGGCCGATCGTGATGACTTCGCTCGCGTTCGTTCTGGGCGTCGTGCCTCTTGTGGTCGCTTCCGGCGCCGGCGCCGCCGCGCGCCGCTCGATGGGCACCGGCGTGTTCGGCGGCATGCTCGCAGCGACCTTCATCGCGACCCTGTTCGTGCCGCTGTTCTACGTTTTCCTGGCGCGCCTCAGGACGCGCGGCGCCGCAAAGGATGCGCAGACCGGGGAGAACCGCGCATGACCGCGCGCCGTGTCGCGGCGGTTTCAGGCCTGCTTCTGCTCTCCGGCTGCATGGTCGGCCCCGATTACCAACGGTCGGCGATGGACCTGCCCAAAACCTTTCCCGAAGCGCCAGCGGAAACCGGCGCCCCCGCGCCGCTTCCCGCCGACTGGTGGAAGCTGTACGGCGACGAGACTTTGAACCAGCTCGTCGCTTCGGCGCTCGAGCGCAATGCCGACATAAGGCTCGCCGTCGCGCGCATCGAGGAAGCCGACGCCAACCTGCGCGAGGCCGGCGCCGCCTATCTTCCCGAGGTGGATCTCGGATCGAGCGGCACCCGGTCGCGATCGAGCACCGCGACCGCCTTGCCGCTGCCGCCCGGGGTTCCGGTGGTGCGAAACAACGTGCGACTGGCCGCCTCCACTTCTTTCGAGCTGGACTTCTGGGGCCGGCTGCGCCGCGCCGTGGAAGCAGTGCGCGCCCAGGCTCTGGGCACGCGCTACGCGAGGGACGTGGTCGCGTTGACGCTCGCCGGAGTGACCGCGCAGGCGTATTTTTCGTTGCGCTCGCTCGATGCCCAGCTCGCCGTCACCCGCGAAACGCTGGCCAATCGCGAAGAGTCGCTGGCCTACGTGCGCGCGCGCGCCCGCGGCGGCGTGGCTTCGGACCTCGAACTGAGCCAGGCCCAAGGCGTGCGCGCGGATGCGTCGGCACAGCTCCGGGAACTTCAGCGCCAGCGGATCTTGGCCGAGCACCAGCTGGGCACACTCACCGGCCGGCTCGATCTCATCCTCCCCGCGGGCGATATTCGCAGGCTGCCGACGCCTGCGCTGCCGCCCGCCGGCCTGCCCTCGACGCTGCTCGAGCGCCGGCCGGACATCCGCCAGGCGGAGCAGGCGCTGATTGGCGCCAACGCGCAGATCGGCATCGCCAAGGCGGCGATGCTGCCGACGATCTCGCTGACCGGCTATTACGGCGGGGAGAGTGCGGCGTTGTCGACCTTGCTGAGCCGGGGCGCGAATATCTGGTCAGTCGGATACGGCCTGACCCTGCCGATCTTCGATGCCGGACGTTTTGCGGCGCGCACGGATGCGGCTCGCGCGCGCGAGCGCCAGTCGTTAGCCGGCTACCAGAAGGCCGTCGAGACCGCGTTCCGCGAGGTCGCCGACGCGCTGGCAACCGTGCGCGAGACCGCCGCTGCGGAAGAGGATTACCGGGTCCGCGCCGAGGCGGCGCGCAGGGCCTTGCGCCTTGCGCGGGTGCGCTACGAGGCGGGCTACTCCGCGTTTCTCGAAGTGCTCGACTCGCAACGCACAGCCAACGATGCCGAACTGGCCCTGCTGCGAAACCGGCAGGCGCTCTTGTCGGCGACCGTGGACCTGATGAAAGCCCTGGGCGGGGGATGGACCCCGGATCAGGAGATGTCGAGCCGCTAGATTCCGCCGCCGGAAGATTCCACGCCGAGATTGGCGAGCGCGTCGGCGCGCTCGTTCTCGGGATGCCCGGCGTGTCCCCTGACCCAATGCCAGGCGATGCTGTGAGAGCCGGCGAGCCGGTCGAGCTCCTGCCACAGATCCAGATTTTTCACCGGCTTCCTGTCTGCGGTGCGCCAGCCCCGCCGCTTCCAGTCGTGCATCCACTCGCTGATCCCCTTCTGCACGTATTGCGAGTCGGTGTAGACCTCCACCTCGCAGCGCCGATCCAATGCCTCCAGAGCGCGGATCACCGCCGTCAGCTCCATGCGGTTGTTGGTGGTATTGGACTCGCCGCCGAAAAGCTCCTTTTCGCTTTCGCCGGTTTTCAGGAGCGCGCCCCAGCCTCCCGGCCCGGGATTGCCCTTGCAGGCGCCGTCGGTGTAGATGCGCACGGTATCAGCGCTGCTCGCGTTTCTCGGCATGCAACCCATTTTCCTTTTGCGTCACGGGTGCGAGCACCTTCTTCACCGCGCGCTTGTTGCGCCATGCCGGCAGCACCAGCCGCATGCCGACGTTGCGTTTGATGGCGCGCACCACGTAGGCGCCGCCGCAGATCGGCCACCAGCGGTCCCCCGCCTTTTCCATGAAGGCGAAGCGCTCGAGCCATTTGCTCTGCGACAACGGCGGGGCGTAGCAGCCGAAGCGCCCGCCGGTCAACTCGAAGCCGAGCAGTGCGAGCCAGTCTTTCAGCCGCAGAAGGCCTATGAAACGTCCGCACCATGGGAATTCCTCGCGACCCCAGCCCAGCGCGCGCTTGGCGCCCCACAGCGAAAGCGGATTGAAACCTGAAATGACGATGCTGCCTTCCGGCATCAGCACGCGCTCGGCCTCGCGCAGTATCGCGTGCGGCTGCGCGCTGAACTCGAGCACGTTCGGCAGCGCCAGCAGGTCGATGCTTTGCGATTCCAGCGGCAGCTGCGCGGGCTGGGCGCGCAGCCCGCAGCCCGGCTCGAGCCCGGCCCGGACCTTGAGCGGAATGCGCGATTCGCGCAGGAAATCGAGCCCGGGAAGTCCCACCTGAACGGCGTTGAATCCGAAAACGTCCTCCACGGCGGCGTCGAACTGCGCCTGCTCCCAGGCGAGCACGTAACGGCCCTTCGGGGTCTCAAACCATTCCGATAGCACTGACTTGTTCACCGCCTGAATCACGATTTCCGGTATTCTTCAGCACCACGTAAACCTCTGCTCCCGCGTGCGCAGCAAAGCGAGCGCCGGGCAGGCCGACCGACATGCCCGACATCAAGCCGTTTCAAGTCGTTCCGCTGCGCGCGTTCAAGGACAACTACGTCTGGACGCTGCGCAATGATCGATTCGCCGCCGTCGTGGACCCCGGAGAAGCGCGGCCCGTGCTCGATTATCTCGCTTCGGAAAAGCTTCAGCTCGCCGCGATCCTCGCGACCCATCACCATCAGGATCACGTGGGCGGGATCGAGGAACTGCGGCAAAAGCACCCGGCTCCGGTTTTCGGCCCGCGCGGGGAGCCGATCACGACGCTCACCAATCCGGTCGGCGGTGGAGACAGGGTCGCGGTTGCGGAACTGGGCGTTTCCTTCGAGGTGCTGGACATCCCCGGGCACACGCGCGCGCACATTGCCTATTATGGGGCAAACATGCTGTTCTGTGGCGACACGCTCTTCGCCTGCGGCTGCGGCCGCGTGTTCGAGGGCACACCACAGCAGTTGTACGCGTCGCTGCAAAAGCTCATCGCGCTGCCTGACGAGACGCTGGTGTATTGCGGGCATGAATACACGATGGCGAACATCGGTTTCGCGAAGGCAGTCGAGCCGGACAACGCGTCGCTCCTCGAGCGCGAGCAAAGCGACGCGCAGTTGCGGCGCGAAAATCGCCCGACGCTGCCTTCCACGATTGGGCGAGAGAAAGCGACCAATCCATTTCTTCGTGTGACACGGCCCGCTGTGATCGAATCGGCGAACAAGTACCTGGGCAAGCGAGTGAGCGATCCGGCCGGGGTCTTTGCCGCCTTGCGGCAGTGGAAGAATCAGTTCTGATCGCGGATCCTGCCAGGGATGGCCCCACGGGCCACGCGGCCCCACCGGTGCTTCCCATCGACTGGCAACGGCCCAAGTCTCTCGACCGCGCCGAAAGAGGCTCCAGGGTGCGGTGCGGGGCCCTGTGTTGATTCCCGGCCAAATTTGAAAAATCCTTCTGAATCGGTAACTTGCTTGACCTGCCTCAAGCGGTTCGTTACCATCTACGGGTCGTCAGGGAGGAGCTGTCCCGCTTGAGGCGTTCCGCAAAACTGCTGTCATGGCTAGTCGCGTCCCTGCCCCTCGTGGCCGGGGCACAGGAGCCGCTTTCGATCCCCGGCCGGTCCGCCGCCTTCGGGATGGTCGCGCCGGCCGATCGCGAAGGCAATTCGCCGATCGACCGCGACGGGAGTTTGCCGGCCGTCCCCCAGAGCAAGGTGGCGGTCATCCCCGAGGTCAGCTTACCGGCTGCACCGGCCGAAGAATCGCGTGAAATAAAGGATACGATTACCCTGCCGCGGCCGACCGACCTCACCGCCGAACCGGACGATCTCTGGGGGCGAATCCGCAACGGCTTTGCCGTTCCGGACCTCGAAGGCCCGCTGGTGCTCGAGCGCCAGAGATGGTACGTGGCCAATTCTGACTACCTAAAGCGCGTGATCGATCGCAGTAAGCGCTATCTGTATCACATCGTCGGGGAAATCGAGAAGCGCGGCATGCCTACCGAGATCGCGCTGCTGCCCATGGTCGAGAGCGCATTCAATCCCATGGCCTATTCGCGCTCGCACGCCTCGGGGCTGTGGCAGTTCCTGCCCTCGACCGGAAAAAACTACAAGCTGCAGCAAAACTGGTGGTACGACTCGCGCCGCGACGTGCTCGCCTCGACCACCGCCGCGCTCGATTATCTGCAGTTTCTGTACGACATGCACGGCGACTGGTACCTCGCGCTGGCCTCGTACAACTGGGGCGAGAACGCGGTCACGCGCGCGCTCGCGAAAAACCGCTCAAGAGGCCTGCCCACGGATTATCAGAGCATCGCCATGCCGCGCGAAACGCGCTCCTACGTGCCCAAGCTGCAGGCGCTGAAGAACATCATCATGAATCCCGCGGCATTCGGCATCGATCTCGACTCGATTCCGAACCAGCCCTACTTCGTTACCGTCCCCAAGACCCAGGACATGGACATCCTGCTCGCGGCGCAGCTCGCGGAGATGCCGGTGGACGATCTCATCTCGCTCAACCCGGCGAACAACCGGCCGGTCATCCCGGGTTCGCAGACGCTGGTTATTCCGGCCGACCGTCTCGAGGTCTTCCTGGCCAATCTCGAGAACCACGACAAGCCGCTGGTGTCCTGGCAGCTCTATACGTTCAAGTCCGGGGACACGCTGGAACGTCTCGCCGCGCGGCACGACATCACGCTCGCGCGCCTGAAGCGGGTGAACAGCGTCACCGCGCGTAGCAAAGTCGGCCCCGGAACCATGCTGATGCTCCCGATCAAGGGCACCAATGCCGGCGTCGAGCCCCTGCCCGCGGTGTTCCAGCCGCCCGTACTGCCGACGACGCGCGTGCGCAAGATTGTGCACGTGGTGAAAAAGGGCGACACCCTGCCTGCGATCGCCCGGCGCTACCGCGTCAGCACCGAAGACCTGCGCTACTGGAACGACGTCGGCGCGCTCGCTACGGGACAGAGGCTGATCATCAAGCGGACTTATACCGCGCCCGTCAGAAAGAGCCACGCGCCCTTGAAGAAGATCGGAGGCGCCCTCGCTAGCGTCGCCGCGATCAAGATCAACAGCGTTTCGCAGTAGCCGCAGTTCCCGTTCCTGATCGGAAACAATTCGCCCCAGGATTTGATCTGCCTCCCAAGCGGCAGGCTCAGCGCTTCCCGTACAACAGGCAATTCACCTCGCGGGTCGCTGAAAGACGCGTGCTCTCGGGATAGACGTTCGCGCACTCCGGCATCGCCTGCGGGCAGCGCGGATGAAAATGGCAACCGCTCGGCGGATTCACCGGCGAAGGCAGTTCGCCCTGCAGCCGGATGACTTCGCGCGTCTCCGCGGGGTCTATCCTCGGCACAGCCGCGAGCAGCGCCTGCGTATAGGGGTGTTTCGGCTCGCGCAGCACTTCCTCCGCCGTGCCGCGCTCGACGATGCGGCCAAGGTACATCACCGCCACCTCGTGTGCGAGGTATTCGACCACCGCGATGTTGTGGGTGATGAAGAGATAAGACAGCCCGAGGTCGAGCTGCAGCGCTTTGAGCAAATTCAGGATCTGGGCCTGCACGGAGACATCGAGCGCGCTGGTCGGCTCGTCGCAGATGATGAGACGCGGCCGCACCGCCAGCGCACGCGCGATGGCGATGCGCTGGCGCTGGCCGCCCGAGAATTCGTGCGGGTAGCGGCCAAGGCAGTCCTCCGGCAGGCCCACCTGCCGCAACAGCTCGTCGATGCGGCGGTTGCGCTCCGCCGTGTCGGCTCCGACCCCGAGGGCGGCCATGCCCTCGATCAGGATGTCGGCGACGCGCATGCGCGGGTTGAGCGAAGCATAGGGATCCTGAAAGATGATCTGGAAATCGCCGCGGCGCCGGCGCAGCG
>JBGPYQ010000089.1:0-12440 GCA_041493345.1 Gammaproteobacteria bacterium
CGACTGCGCGCGGTATATCGCGGCTATGCCGTGATCGTCCAGCAGCTTTCCCCAGGTGCTGTTGGCGGCGATCATCATCTCGGCGACGAGCTTGTCGAGCGGCGTGCCGCGCCTGCGCTCGGTGATGGTGACGCGCGCGTTTTCGTCCCGACCCTCGACGCGGAAGTTGTAATCGGGGCGCTCGGGTGCGCCGGAGGATTTGCCGCGTGCTTTCTCGAGCGCGACCGCGAAGCGCCACAGCGTGTTCAACTCGCGCGAATAAGGAATGTCCTCGCGCGCCTCTCCGGCGAGAAACGCAGCATCGAGTTCTTCCACGGCGTGATGGCGCAAGTTCGCAGCGATGGGCACGCGCTCTACGCAGGTGTGGCGGTTCTCGATGGCAAAATCGTCAGCACGCATATCGAGATAGAGGGAAAGCGCCGGGCGCTCGGCGCCTTCGGCGAGGGTGAAACGCTCGATCGCAGCCGGCGGCAGCATGGTGATCTTGGTGCCGGGCATGTACACAGTCGAAAGCCGCTCGCGCGCCACCGCGTCGAGCGCGGAGCCAGGAGCGAATCCGAGCGTGGGCGCGGCGATGTGAATGCCGATGCGAAGGCGGCCATCGGGAAGCGGCGTGATCGAAAATGCGTCGTCGATCTCCGTCGTGGCGGCGTCGTCGAGGCTGAACGCCGCCGCCTCGGCTAGCGGCAAATCCCGCGGCTCGGCAGCCTCGAGTCCCTCGGGGAAGCCCGTTCCCTTGGGAAAATACTCGAATAGAAACCGGTTCAAGTGATAGTCGTGGCTGGAGGGAAGCGCACCGCTGCGCTCGATCAGCTTCTCCGGCGAAAGCCCGGTCTTTCCGCAGGCCTCCTCCAGCGCTTTGGTTTCCGGCCGGTTGCGGTCGGGCTTGTACAGGAGTTGCGCTAAAAGCGGCCGAAACTCTTCGGGCAGCTCGCCGCGCGCAAGTTGCCCGGCCCAGGCCTCGATTTGCAGTTGCTGCTGTTTTTTGCGCTCGATACCGGCAAGCGCGGCGCGCAGCGTTTCGGAGGGCGCCGCGCGGAATCGTCCCCTGCCCTTGCGGTAGAAGTACATGGGCGCCGAGTGCAACTTCACCAGGATCCCGGCCGCCTCCACCGCCGAGGGCGCGCGGCCACAGTACTCACTCGCGAGCTCCGCAAAACCGAACTCTTCCGCTCCGCAACACTGCCACAGGAAGTCCGTGTCAATATCCCCTGCCATAGCCTCGGCCTGCGCAAGGAGCTCGCCGGCTCCGGGTTCCGGGAAACGCAGCAGTACGTCTTTTGCCTTGATCTTGGCGCGCTTGCCGTGGGGCGCCTCGACCTGAAGCGAACTGTCGCCGTCGGCAAGCACCGTGGCGACCTTGAATGCGCTGTTTTCTTCGTAGAGGACGTTCACGAAAGGGAAGCAAACCGGCAGGGGCCGCGTCGTGTCGGCCGATTGAATGAGATAATTATATCGTAGCAGCGCTCTCGTCCCGCCGGAAAAAAGATCCAAGGACCAAAAAATGGCCAAGATTGAATCGATTTTTGTCGCCACCGCCCGGGTTCCACTTGACAGCGTTACCAGTTTCGCCACGCGCACGGTGTCCGCGCGGGACTATGGTCTGGTCAAGATACGAGCCGGTGGCGTCGAGGGCATCGGCTTCTGCTACGCCGGCTCCTCGGGCGGGACGCTCGTCGCGCACGCCCTCGAAGAGCTGCTCGCGCCCATCCTGCTCGGAAAAGACAGTCTGCTCGTCGAAGGATTGTGGCAGCGCATGTTCCAGGAGACGCTGCTGCAAGGGCGGGCCGGCAGCGTCATGCGGGCGATTTCGATCCTCGACTGCGCGCTCTGGGACCTGAATGCGCGCACGGCGAAGCTCCCGCTCTACAAGTACCTCGGCGCGGTCGTGGACGACGCCGTGCCGGCCTACGCGAGCGGCGGCTATTACCTTGCCGGCAAGACGCCGCGGAAGCTCGGCGAGGAAATGGCCGGATACGTGAAAGCCGGCTTCAGTGCGGTGAAGATGAAAGTGGGAAAGCTCTCGCCCAAGGAAGAAGAAGCTCGGGTGAAAGCGGCGCGCGACGCCATTGGGCCCGAAGTCGAGCTGATGCTCGACGCGAACAACGCCTGGCACGATCTGCCCACCGCGATGCGCTATTTGGAACGCTTCGAGCTCTACGATCCCTACTGGATCGAGGAACCGTTCTTCCCCGACGACATAGAAAACCACGCGCGGCTGGCGAAGCTCACCCGCGTCGCCGTCGCGACCGGCGAGATCGGCACCGGCCGCTGGCACTTCAAGGAGATCCTCGACAAGGGCGCGGCGGCAATCCTGCAGACCGACGCGCTGGTGTGCGGCGGGATCTCGGAATGGAAAAGAATCGCCGCGACGGCCGCGAGCTACAACGTCACCGTTTGCCCGCACTGGTTCCACGACCTGCACGCGCACCTGGTGGCGGCGACGCCGAACGCGCGTTATGTCGAGTTCTTCCCCGACGACCAGGTGCTGAATTTCCGGCGCCTCATCGACACGCAGTTGACGGCGAAGGACGGGATGCTGCTCTTGCCGAAGACCCCGGGCCTGGGGTTCAGGTTCGACGAAAAAACCGTGGCGCGCTACGCGCTCAAAGACGGCAAATCCGCCTGGAAAGTGCTCAAGTAATCAGCTCATCCCCGCAAATTCCAGGATCAAAGGAATCTGCCCCGGAAAGCTCGCCAGGGTGTGGTCCCCGCCCTGCACCACCACCTGCTTCGCGCCGCGGTATTTTTTCACCGCCAGCCGGTAATCGAGTACTTCATCACCGGTTTCGACCAGCAGCAGATAGCGCTCCGGGTGCACTTTTTGGACGAAAAGCTTCTCCCATTGCCGCAGATGCTGCTCGGTGAGCTCGTATTTCTCGCCGCCGCGGTAGCTCTCCTGCGGGCCCAGATAAGCGCGCAGGCCCACGTGCGGGTCGATTGCGGGATTGATCAGCGCCGCGCGCACCCCGTACTTTTCCGCAAGCCAGGTTGCGTAGAAACCGCCGAGCGAACTTCCGATCAGCGTGACCCGATCTTTTGGAAAGCGCGCCATTTCCGCCTCGACGGCGGCGATCGCCTCGTCCGGCCCGTGCGGCAGCTGCGGGCAGGTGAATTGCGCCCCCTGCCCCCGCTCTTCGAGATACCTCTTGAATGTTTGCGCCTTGCCCGACTGCGGCGAGCTGTTGAAGCCGTGCAGGTAAATGATCATTTAAAGGGTCGGCGCCCTGCCCTTTCGCCCAGTGCCGCCAGCAGCCGCTCGTGGATGCCGCCGAAGCCGCCGTTGCTCATGACGAGCACATGATCACCGGGCCGGGCTTCGGCCGCGATGGCCGCAACCAGCCGTCCCAAGTCACTTTCGCAGGCCGCGCGCGCACCGAGAGGCGCGAGCACTGCCGTAGCGTCCCAGTCCAGATTGGCGCTGTAACAGAAGATCCGGTCGGCGTGCTCGAGGCTGCCCGGCAGTTTGTCCTTCATCACGCCGAGCCTCATGGTGTTGGAGCGCGGCTCCAGCACCGCGAGAATCCGCTCGCGGCCCACCTTGTGCCGCAGGCCGGCGAGGGTCGTGGCGATGGCCGTCGGATGGTGGGCAAAATCGTCCCACACCGAAACGCCCGCCGCCTTGCCCCGAAGCTCCATGCGGCGTTTGACGTTTTCGAAGCGCGCGAGTGAATCGACGGCGCAGGCCGGATCGACTCCGGTTGCGCGGGCGGCCACGATCGCCGCGAGAGCGTTCATCCGGTTGTGTTCGCCGAAACAGCTCCACCGTACCCGGCCAACGGGCCTGCCTTGATTTGTGACTTCCAGATATCCCGCTTCGGTTTCGATTGCGCTCCAACCCTCTTTCACGCCGAAGCGCTCGACCGGAGTCCAGCAACCTCTTGCGAGCACTCGCCCTATCGCCAGGTCAACCCCGTTTACCACCAGCCGACCCGACGTCGGGATTGTACGAACGAAATGATGAAATTGTGTCTCGATCGCCGCAAGATCACCGAAGATGTCTGCATGATCGAACTCTATATTGTTAAGAACAGCGGTCTTCGGTCGATAGTGCACCATCTTGGAGCGCTTGTCGAAGAAGGCGGTATCGTACTCGTCAGCTTCAATGACAAAATACCTTTGGGTTCCGAGCCTTGCAGAAATTCCGAAGTTCTGCGGCACCCCTCCAATCAGAAACCCGGGGGCGAGCCCCGCATCCTCGAGTATCCAGGCAAGCATGGAGGAAGTCGTTGTTTTTCCATGAGTTCCAGCAACTGCGAGCACCCACTTTCCTGCCAAGACGTTTTCGGCGAGCCATTGCGGGCCCGACGCGTAGCGGTCGTCCCGGTCGAGGATCGCCTCCATGAGAGGGTTGCCACGGCTGACGACGTTCCCAATCACCCACAGGTCTGGATTCAGAGTGAGCTGGGCGACGCCGTAACCCTCGATCAACTCGATACCTTGCGCGCTGAGCTGAGTGCTCATCGGCGGATACACGTTGGCGTCGCAGCCGGTGACCCGATGGCCCGCCGCTTTCGCGATCGTGGCGACGCCTCCCATGAAGGTGCCGCAGATGCCGAGGATATGAATGTGCACGGGCCTGTGGGCGGTGAGCACGCTCTCGCAGGCGAGCGCGTGTTGAAAAGCTGTGTTGCAGCGCAGTCAAAACGGTTGCGCGATGCAGCCGCGATTCTAGCTTACTTCGCCAGCATTTCCGGCTGCGGTATCATGCCCCGTCGCTCCCCGCCCGCTTCCTGCCTTGCCGAAAGACAACAAACCCAAGCAGCAGCAAATGCGCGCGCGCATCGCCGCGGCAGCGGCACGCATGATGGCCGAGGACGGCGTCGAAGACTTCGCCCTCGCCAAGCGCAAAGCCGCGCGTCAGCTCGGGGCGGAGGATACGCAAGCACTGCCGAAAAACCAGGAGATCGAGGCCGAGTTGCGCGCCTATCAGTCGCTCTTCCAGGCCGAGGAACAGCGCGAGCGCATCCGGTATCTGCGCGAGCGGGCGCTCGAGGCGATGCAGCTACTCTCGCAATTCCGCCCTTATCTCGCCGGTCCGGTGCTGAAGGGCACCGCCGGGCGTTATGGCGACATCGACCTGCAGCTCTTTACCGACGACAGCAAGGCCGTGGAGCTCTTTCTCCTCAACCGCAATATTTCCTACGACATTTCCGACCAGCGTCACTTCGCCGGTGATCAGGCGCGCGCGGTTTCCGTGCTGAAGTTCGAGTGGCAGGGCATGCCGGTCAACCTCGCCATCTACACCCTGAACGACGAGCGCGGCACCGTGAGGACCTCGTATGCGGGGCGCCCCTTGGAGCGTGCCGGAATCCAGGCCTTGACCCAGCTCTTGTCCGGGCAGGATGGTGCGGCCCATGCCGGCAGAAAATCGCTGGCTTAGTCATATTTCAGCATCGATTTGCATCGAATAGCCTGCAACTTGTAGGCATCGTCATTGATTCTAGGCCTAAGGTTTTTAAGTTCTCGAGAGCTCATTAAGCAGACGCGAGTCCCCGTAATCCGGTGGACCGGGTTCTCGTTTACATCGATCCTTGACCGGTCGGGGAGGGTGGCGAAAACTCATCTGGGCGGCGTTAACGTGGAGGGGCTCTCGAGCTGGCTGCGACCGTTGCTTATCTAAGTTATTCTTTTTACGTTAAAATCGCCCAACTGCTGGACAACTTGCCGGCATTTGCGTCAAACTTGCCGCTATGTCAAAGCCTAAGCGCGCTTCTCGCGCGCTCCCGCGAAGGGTCAGGAACATCCTCCTCCTTCACGGCCCCAACCTGAATCTCCTCGGCACCCGTGAACCTGGGATTTACGGGACCGATACGTTCAAAAACATCAACGAGCGGCTCACCCGCGCGGCCCGGCGCCATGGAGCCTCACTGGAAATCTTTCAGAGCAACCATGAGGGTGCGCTGATTGAGCGCGTACATGCTGCGAAAACGCAGCGAATTTCATGGATCATCGTCAATCCTGCAGGCCTGACCCACACCAGCGTGGCACTGCGGGACGCCTTGGCGGCGGTCAGGATCCGTTTCATCGAGGTACATCTGTCGAATATCCATTCCAGGGAGCCGTTCCGACGCTATTCGTATTTTTCCGACCTCGCTGTGGGCACGATCTGCGGGCTGGGGAGCCGGGGCTATGACTTCGCACTGCAGTTCGCATTGCAAACGACTGGGAAGTAACAAATTTGGGGGATCAAAAGGGGGTGTGCCCCCTTTTCGTTATTGAACCTAAGCCAACCCCTCGCGCACCGGTACCGAAATCGGATTGCGGTAGGAGGCCAGCATGGATTTGCGCAAGCTGAAGAAGTTGATCGACCTAGTCGAGGAATCGGGCATCGCCGAGCTTGAGGTGACCGAGGGCGAAGAAAAGGTCAAGATCGTAAAAAGCGGCCCGGGCGGCAGGGAAGGCGTGGTATTGCCCGTTCCTGCCCGCGCCGGAGGCGCGCCCGCGGCAGAAACGCCGCCCGCGGCCGTCGCTGCTCCGGCAGATCAGGCTCCGACCTCATTCGAGGGCCATCTCGTCAAATCGCCGATGGTAGGCACCTTCTACCGCTCGGCCTCCCCCGGCACGAAGGCTTTTGTCGAGGTCGGCGACACGGTCAAGACCGGACAAGCCATCTGCATCATCGAGGCAATGAAGCTGATGAACGAGATCGAAGCCGACAAGGACGGCGTAATCAAGGCGATCCTGGTCGAGAACGGCCAGCCGGTCGAATACGGCGAGCCGCTCATGATGATTGGGTAGCCGCGCGGCATGTTCGAGAAGATCCTGATCGCCAACCGCGGGGAAATCGCCTTGCGCATCCAGCGCGCCTGTCGCGACCTCGGCATCAAGACCGTGGTGGTGCACTCCGAGGCGGACAGCGAGGCCAAGTACGTGAAACTCGCCGACGAGTCGGTGTGCATCGGGCCGGCCGCGTCAAGCGCGAGCTACCTCAATATTCCGGCCATTATCAGCGCCGCCGAGGTCACCGACTCGGAGGCTATCCATCCCGGCTACGGATTTCTCGCGGAAAACGCGGACTTCGCCGAGCGGGTGGACACAAGCGGATTCGTATTCATCGGACCGCGCGCCGAATCCATTCGATTGATGGGCGACAAGATCAGCGCCAAGCAAGTGATGCAGAAGGCGGGGGTGCCGTGTGTCCCCGGTTTCGACGGCGCACTGCCCGACGCTCCCGAGGAGATCGTCAAGATAGCGAGGAAAATCGGCTACCCGGTGATCATCAAGTCGGCGGGGGGTGGGGGTGGGCGCGGCATGCGCGTGGTGCACACCGAGGCCGCGCTGAAGAGCGCCGCGAATCTCACCCGCGCCGAGGCCGAGGCTGCGTTCGGCAATCCTACCGTATACATGGAGAAATACCTCGAGAATCCGCGTCACATCGAAGTGCAAATACTTGCCGACAGGTACAGGAACGTGATTCATCTCGGCGAGCGCGACTGCTCGATGCAGCGGCGTCACCAGAAAGTCATGGAAGAGGCTCCTGCACCCGACATCACGCCTAAGATGCGCGTTCGTATCGGCGAGCGCTGCATCGAGGCTTGCCGCAAGATGGGCTACCGCAGCGCCGGCACCTTTGAATTCCTCTACGAGAACGGCAATTTCTTCTTCATCGAGATGAATACGCGCATCCAGGTGGAACACCCGGTGACCGAGATGATTACCGGCATCGACATCGTGCAGGAGCAAATCCGGATCGCTGCCGGCGAAAAGCTTTCGGTGCGACAAAAGGACGTGGAATTCCGCGGCCACGCCATCGAATGCCGCATCAACGCCGAGGACCCGGTCAAGTTCACGCCCTCGCCGGGGCGGATCACCTCCTACCATCCGCCGGGCGGGCCGGGCATTCGCGTCGACTCGCATATCTACCAGGGCTATGCCGTCCCTCCCAATTACGATTCCCTGATTGGCAAGGTCATCGCCTACGGCGCCGATCGCGACCAGGCGATCCGTCGCATGCGAATCGCGCTCTCCGAGATGGCGATCGAGGGCATACAGACCAACATCCCCATGCACCGGGAACTGCTTCTCGACAACCGCGTCATCAAAGGCGGGGTGAGTATCCATTATCTCGAGCAGAAGCTCGCCCTGCAGAAGAAGCGCGACACCGGGAAGTAGTGGACCGGGACGCGTGACCTTGACCGCGCTGATCCTGGAGCTCGACGCAGCGGAGGGCGATCGCCTGAGCGACGCGCTTCTGGAAGCAGGCGCGCTCTCGGTCAGCTGCGAGAATGCCCGCCCGGGGACGCCGGAGGAAATGCCGAGGCATACCGAACCCGGGGGGATCGCCGCGTGGCCGCGGCTCAGGATCACGGCCCTGTGCCGGCATGATGATGACCCGGAGCAATTGCTGAACCACGCCTGCACCGCAGCCGGCTTGGAGGCGCCAGCATACGAGATTCGCGCCGTCGCCGACGAAGACTGGGTGAAAAAATCCCAGGACCAGTTCGCGCCGATCCGCGTCTCCGGGCGGCTGTGGATCGTACCTTCCTGGCATGTTCCGCCCGACCCGCACGCAATCAACCTGGTTCTCGATCCGGGACTTGCGTTCGGCACCGGCAGCCACCCGAGCACCCGCTTGTGCCTCGAATGGCTCGAGCGTACGGTCGCGGGCGGCGAGACGGTGCTCGACTACGGCTGCGGTTCCGGTATATTAGCCATCGCCGCGCTGAAACTCGGCGCGCGCCGCGCGGTCGGCGTCGATATCGATGCCAGCGCCGTGTCGGCGGCCCGCGCCAATGCCGAGCGCAATGGCGTTGGAGGCGAGTTCTTCGAACCCCCCGTGCTGCACAAGTTCACCGCCGATCTTGTGGTCGCCAACATCCTCGCCAATCCGCTGAAGGTGCTTGCCCCGCTGCTCATGTCGCACTGCGCGCGCGGCGGCAGGCTCGCGCTTTCGGGCATCCTCGCGCCGCAAGTCAAGGAGGTCGAGGAGTGCTACGCAGCCTGGATCGCCTTCGGGCCGCCCGCCATCGCAGAGGGTTGGGCATGTCTGTCGGGAGTGCGCCTTTGAGCATGATCACGAGCTGCCCGAATTGCGCGACCGCATTTCGCGTGACTCAGATGCAGCTCCAGGCGCAGGCGAGGCGGGTTCGCTGCGGCCGCTGCGGCACCGTGTTCCACGCCCAGGCTATTCAGATACCGGATCCCGCCGCCGAGGCGGCGGGGGATGCCGAAGCGGCGCGCGAATCCGGCACGCCGGCTGTGACCCAGCCTGCGCGACGGCCGGCGTCCAAGGAAGCCGTCGCGTCCATGCTCGAGGGTGAGGGAATCGCGGATTCCGCGCCGCCCGATTTCGGTCCGCCGCCGCGCACCCGTCCGAGCCGCCTCTGGTTGCTGGCGATTGCCCTCGCGCTCATGGCGCTTGCCGCCCAGGGCGCCTATCGATACAGGGGCGAACTCGCGCTCACTCTGCCGCTAGCGAAACCTCTGATCCAGCAGATCTGCATCGAGCTCGGTTGCGAGGTGCCGCTGCCGCGCCGCGCTGAACTGCTCGGCATCGAGACTTCGGACCTTCAGGCCGACAGCTCCAATCCCAAGGTATTGGTTTTCTCGGCAACGCTCAGGAATCGCGCCGCATTTGTGCAGGCCCTGCCGGCACTCGAGCTCGCGCTCACGGACGCGCAGGACCAGGCCGTGGCGCGGCGGGTGCTGATGCCGCAGCAATATCTTCCGCGGGGCACTCGCCCGGACGCCGGATTCGCGGCGGGAAGCGAGCTCCAGGTCAGGGTTTATATCGAAGTCTCCGGGTTGAAAGCGGCGGGTTATCGAATCTATCTCTTTTATCCGTAGCGGTAATAAGCTCTCAATGCGCATCCTGATCTGTGGCTCGATCGCCTACGACAACATCATGGTGTTTCGTGGCCGCTTCAAGGAGCACATCCTGCCGGAGCAGATTCACATTCTGAACGTCGCGTTCCTCGTGCCGGAACTTCGGCGCGAGCTGGGCGGCTGCGCCGGCAACATCGGCTACAGCCTGAAGCTGCTCGGCGCCGACCCGCTCATCATGGCCACGGTGGGCGAGGACGCGCTGCAGTATTACGAACGGTTCGAGCGGCTCGGCCTTGCGCACGATTGCGTGCGCGAGGTGCCCGACACGCTCACTGCGCAGGCATTCATCACCACCGACCTGGACGACAACCAGATCACGGCATTCCACCCTGGAGCGATGAACCACTCGCACCTGAATCACGTTACTGGCGCGCTGAAGGCAGGCCTCGCGATCGTCGCTCCCGACGGGCGCAAGGGAATGCTTCAGCATGCGCGTGAGCTTTCCGAGCTTGGTATTCCCTTCGTGTTCGACCCGGGGCAGGGGCTTCCGATGTTTTCGGGCAAGGAATTGCTCGCTTTCGTCGAGCGGGCGAGTTATATCGCGGTCAACGATTACGAAGGCAAGCTTCTGGAAGAGCGCACCGGACTGACGCTGGATGCGCTTGCGCGGAGGGTGAAGGCGCTCGTTCTCACCCGCGGCGCGCAAGGCTCTGTCATCTACACAGGCAGCGACCGCTTTGATATTCCGTGCGTCAAACCCACCGATGTGGTGGACCCCACCGGCTGCGGCGATGCTTACCGCGCCGGTCTTTTGTACGGCATCGCCGCAGGCTTCGATTGGCCCAAGACCGGCAGGCTTGCCGCGCTCATGGGCGCAATAAAGGTCGCGGCGCGCGGCGGCCAGAATCATGCGGTGAGCCGCGATGAAATCGCGCGGCGATTCCGCCAGAGTTTCGGCGCCGAATTGTGAGGAAATCGAATCCTCCGCCAACAAGTAGAATGGCCGCTTGGCCCAGCACAATCCCTGCCACCTTCGGCGGCTACCCGTACGCTGCTTCCAGCCCGCCTGTTCCGTCTTGCACGACTCGCGCTGCATCTGGCACGCGGCCTCGCTATCGCCTGGCTGCGCTATCCGCGACTTTCGCAGGCCGAGCAGCACTCGCACAAGCGCCGCTGGTCTCGAAAGTTGCTATCCGCGAGCTCGCGGAGAAATCCGAAATCGCTATTGCCGCGGCGCTCGGCGTGTCCGCGCCGCAGCGGATTTCACGGGCGCGGCATTCGCCGCGCATGGGACCTGAAACTGGCGCCGATCCTCCAGGCGGATCGCGGTGAGCTTGCCGCCCCAGACACAGCCCGAGTCGAGCGCAAGAAGATTCGGCGTGATTCGCAGGCCGAGCGCCGACCAGTGGCCGCAGATCACGGTGCTCCCCGCACTTTTCCGTCCGGGTACGTCGAACCAGGGCAGATAACCGGGCGGCGCGTTTGCAGTCTCGCCCTGGGTCTGGAACTCCATCACGCCTTCAGCCGTGCAAAAGCGCATGCGCGTCATGGCATTCACGATCACGCGCGTGCGGTCCGGTCCCTGCAGATCCTCACGCCAGCGGTCCGGCCGGCTCCCATAGAGCAGGGCGAGAAAGTCCCGGTGTCCGGGTCCCCGCAGCTCGGCCTCGACCTCTGCGGCCAGCGATTTCGCTCTGGAGACATCCCATTGCGGCAACAGGCCCGCGTGCACGAGCACGTGGGCCGCATCATGGTGAATCATCGGCCGGCGCCGCAGCCAATCGAGCAACTCGCCGCGATCCGGCGCCGCGAGCACTTCCTCCAGTGTGTCATCCACGCGCGCCTTGGCAAATCCGTGCGCGAGCGCGAGAAGATGCAGATCGTGATTGCCGAGCACGGTCACCGCCCTCTCGCCCAAGTCGCGCACAAAGCGCAGCGTATCAAGCGACGCCGGTCCACGGTTGACGAGATCGCCGACAAACCACAACCGGTCCCTGCCGCGGTTGAATCCGATCGCTTCGAGCAGCGCATTCAGCTCCACAAAACAGCCCTGAACGTCGCCGATCGCGTAGGTCGCCATCGCTAGATCGCAGGGTCGAGTGCCGCCAGGGCGCCGAATCTCGTGGCGGGTGTCCCGATTCTCATTGCGCCGTCCTCCTTCGAGCCGCCCGCACGATGATATGGGTGCTCAAACAAGCATGAAAAGTCTACCCGGAATTTCCGATGCAGGCGCATAAGCGCCTGCCGCCGGATTGACCTCCCGCCACCGGAGCGCCTAAACTTCACCGGCTCGCGTATCGAATATTTGCTCATACCTGCAAGGAGGCAACGATGGCCAACGAATCCAGTCGCCCCGTCGTCACGGTATCCCCGAACAACCCGGTATTCGATCTGCCGATCTATGTCGCACGCGACGAGGGGCTCTTCGAAAAGGCCGGCATCGAGGTGCGCTTCCAGGCCAAGTATTCGGACCGAAACGCGTCCGACCTCGATGCGTTCAAGCGCCTGAAAGAGTCCCTCTTCGAGCAGGGCAAGGCGGACGTGTACAACCTCTGCGAATGGGCGGGCATCGACCGCAGCGAGCGCAGCTCCCGCGGCAGCCAGATCCTGGCGTTGCGCCCGGCCGTCGCCGCGCAGGCGATCATTTCATTCGACGACGCGATTCAGGAGCC
>JBGPYQ010000141.1:0-8642 GCA_041493345.1 Gammaproteobacteria bacterium
GACAAGGCCTGGCAGAAGGCGCTCTTCGAGCAGTGCAGCAAGGTGATGCTGTCGCTCGTTCGCCTGCCTCAGCCCGTGATCGCGCGCGTGCAAGGCGTCGCGGTTGCCGCAGGCTGCCAGCTGGTGTCGATGTGCGATCTCGCGGTGGCGAGCGACGCCGCCCGGTTCGCGCTTCCGGGAATCAAGAGCGGCATTTTCTGCACCACGCCGGGAGTCGGCGTCGCGCGCAATCTGGCGCGCAAGCACACGCTGGAAATGCTCTTTACCGGCGATCCGATCGACGCAAACACCGCGCTTTCATGGGGTTTGGTGAACCGCGTCGCGCCGCTTGCCGAGCTCGATGCCGAAGTGGACAAGCTCGCGCACAAGATCCTCGCGCACAGCAGCGCCGTAGTGAGCATCGGCAAGGGTTTCTTCTACGAGCAGGTGGAAAAGGGATTCGAAGGCGCCTATTCGCTCGCCTCCGAGGGCATGGCCTGCAACATGATGCTCGAGGATGCCGCCGAGGGCATCGACGCCTTCATCGAAAAACGCAAGCCCGCCTGGCGCGGAAAATGATCCGCCCGCGATTGCCCGATCGCCGGTCCTGACCCATAATCCCGGCCTCGGGAGGAGAAGCCGGTTCCATTACGGCAGGCCGCGGCGCATGAGCGACGACTGCATTCTTGAAACGCGCGATTTGACCAAGGAGTTCAAGGGATTCGTCGCCGTGAACGGCGTCAATCTGAAGGTCAGGCGGGGGCACATTCACGCGCTGATCGGTCCCAACGGCGCGGGCAAGACCACCTGCTTCAACCTGCTCACGCAGTTTCTCGCGCCCACGCGCGGCCAGATCATCTACAAGGGGCGCGAGATTACCGGTTCCAGTCCTGCCGCGGTCGCCCGGCTCGGGCTGGTTCGATCGTTCCAGATCTCCGCCGTTTTCCCGCACCTGACCGTGCTCGAAAATGTGCGCATCGCGCTGCAGCGCAAGCGCGGCAATTCATACGATTTCTGGAAGGCCGGCAGCGTGCTCGGCGAGCTGAATACCCGCGCCCGGGAACTGCTCGAGGCGGTCGGCCTGTCGGCGCTCGAGAATTCAATCGCGGTGGAGCTGCCCTACGGACGCAAGCGCGCCCTGGAAATCGCGGCCACGCTGGCGCTCGAGCCGGAGATGATGCTGCTCGATGAGCCGACGGCGGGAATGACCCACGAGGACGTGGAGCGCATCGCCGCGCTGATCAAGCGCGTCGCGGCCGATCGCACCGTGCTGATGGTCGAGCACAACCTGAGCGTCGTGTCGAACCTTTCAAATTACATCACCGTGCTCTCGCGCGGCGAAGTCATCGCGGAAGGCGACTACGCGTCAGTCTCGAACCATCCCGAAGTCATCAAGGCCTACCTGGGGACCGAGCATGCCTGAGGCGCAGGCGCCCGCCGTCCTCCTTTCCGTCAGCGGCCTGAACGCCTGGTACGGCGAGTCGCACATCCTGCACGGAGTGGAATTCGAAGTGCGCCGCGGCGAGGTCGTGACGCTGCTCGGCCGCAACGGCGCGGGCAAGACCACCACGCTCAAGTCCGTGATGGGCATGCTGGCGCGCCGGGAGGGTTCGATCCGGTTCGACGGCCGGGAGACGATTGCCTTGTCTTCCGACCGCATCGCCCGTCTCGGCATGGCATTCTGTCCCGAGGAACGCGGCATCTTCGCCAGCCTCGACGTCCGGGAGAACCTGCTGCTGCCGCCCGTGGTCCGCCCCGGCGGGCTATCCATGGACCAGATTTTCGAGCTTTTTCCGAATCTGAAGGAACGGCTCTCGAGCCAGGGTACCAAGCTTTCCGGAGGCGAGCAGCAGATGCTCGCGATCGGCCGCATACTTCGCACCGGAGCGCGGCTGCTCCTCCTCGACGAGCCCACCGAGGGCCTCGCCCCGGTGATCGTGCAGCAGATCGGCCGGACCATATCGCGGCTCAAGGCCGAAGGGTTTACCATCCTGCTGGTCGAGCAGAATTTCCGCTTTGCCTCGCGCGTCGCCGACCGTCACTACGTGATGGAGAACGGCCGGGTCGTGGACATGATCCCGAACGCCGAGCTCGATTCGAATCTGGAAAAGATTCACGAATATCTGGGAGTTTAGGTAAGCTGACGTATCCGAACAATCAACCGAAAGGGAGCCAACATGCATCGGAATCGTAGTATGGCCATTGCCGCATCGCTCGCGCTGGCCGCCGCGTTCGTCACTTTGGGCGCGCAGGCGCAGATATCGGACGGCGTCGTCAAGATCGGCGTGTTGAACGACATGTCCAGCCTGTACTCGGATATCACTGGCCCCGGATCCGTGGCGGCGGCCCGCATGGCCGTGGAAGATTTCGGTGCCGCGAGGAAAGGCATGAAGGTTGAGATCCTGTCGGCCGATCACTTGAATAAACCGGACGTCGGCTCCAGCATCGCGCGCCAGTGGTACGACGTGGACAAAGTCGACCTCATCATCGACGTTCCTACCTCGTCGATTGCCCTGGCGATCAACCAGATCACCCGGGAGAAGGGCAAGGCGTTCATCGTGTCCGGGGCGGCGACTTCGGATCTCACCGGCAAGGCATGCTCGCCCAACACCATTCACTGGACCTACGACACCTGGATGCTCGCCAACGGCACCGGCAACGCCATCGTGAAGACCGGCGGCGACTCCTGGTACTTCATCACCGCGGACTATGCCTTCGGCCTGGCGCTGGAACGCGACACCGAAGCGGTGGTGCTGAAGAACGGCGGAAAAGTGCTCGGCAAGGTCCGGCATCCGCTCAACGCCCAGGACTTTTCCTCGTTCCTGCTACAGGCGCAGGCTTCCAAGGCGAAGATCATCGGCCTCGCCAATGCCGGCGGCGACACCACCAACGCGATCAAGCAGGCGGCCGAGTTCGGCATCGTCAAGGGTGGACAGAGCCTCGCCGGCATGCTGGTGTTCATCAGCGACGTTCACGGGCTGGGCCTGGACAAGGCTCAAGGGCTGATCTTCACCGAGAGCTTCTACTGGGACATGAACGCCGGGACCCGGGCTTTCGGCAAGCGCGTTGCCGCCGCGAACAACGGCAAGTATCCGACCATGGCGCAGGCCGGCGTGTATTCGGGCATCCTGCATTACCTCAAGGCCGTGGAGGCGCTGAAAAGCGACGACGGCACCAAGGTGATCGCCAAGATGAAAGAGCTGCCAACCGACGATCCGCTTTTCGGCAAGGGCACGGTGCGCGCCGATGGCCGCAAGCTGCATCCGGTGTACCTGGTCGAAGTGAAGAAGCCCTCGGAATCCAAGGGCCCCTACGACTACTACAAGATTCGCGCGACGATTCCGGCCGATCAGGCTTTCCGGCCGCTGAACGAAGGCGGTTGTTCGTTGGTCAAGTGACGCTAAACGCGGACGCCAAGGCGCCGCTTTAGTTCCGCGCGATCGAACGCATGGGTAGATGCCGCCGTTCATCGCGCGGGACGTGTCGCAATAGCTGATCGTGGAAATCTTCGGCGTTCCTACGCAGGCGCTGTTCGGGCAGTTGCTGATCGGGCTCATCAACGGCTCGTTCTACGCGCTGCTCTCGCTCGGGCTCGCAGTGATATTCGGCATGCTGAATATCATCAACTTCACGCACGGCGCGCAGTACATGATGGGCGCTTTCTGCGCTTATTTCCTGCTGGCGAAGCTCGGCATCGGCTACTGGTGGGCGCTCGCGATCACGCCGCTCGCCGTGGGAATATTCGGTATCGTCATCGAGCGGCTGATGCTGTCGCGGCTCTACAAGCTCGACCACCTGTACGGGCTGCTGCTCACCTTCGGCTTTGCGCTCATACTGCAGGGCCTGTTCCGCAATGAGTACGGCACCTCGGGAATTCCGTACGCGATGCCCCCGGAGCTCGCCGGCGGACGCAATCTCGGTTTCATGTTCCTGCCGAACTACCGCGCCTGGGTGATTGTCGCTTCGCTGGTGGTGTGCCTGGCCACGTGGTTCGTGATCGAAAAGACCAGGCTCGGCTCCAATTTGCGCGCGGCGACCGAGAACCCGGCGCTGGTGCAGGCTTTCGGCATCAACGTGCCGCGCATGATCACGCTCACCTATGGGTTCGGCGTCGCGCTTGCGGCGTTCGCCGGCGTGATGGCGGCGCCGATCTACCAGGTCAACCCGCTCATGGGCGCGGATCTGATCATCGTGGTGTTCGCGGTGGTCGTGATTGGAGGCATGGGCTCGATCATGGGATCGATCGTGACCGGTTTCGGCGTCGGGGTGATCGAGGGGCTGACCAAGGTGTTCTACCCCGAGGCCTCGAACACGGTGATCTTCATCATCATGGCCATCGTGCTGATGATCAAGCCGGCGGGGCTGTTCGGCACGCAGCGATGAGAACGCTTTAGGTCATGGCGGTCGTCCAGGAAGACCTGTCGATCGGCGCGCCGCGGGGCGCCGACAGCTTGACGCACCAGCGCGTCGCCTTTGCGGTGATGGTGGCTTTTTTCGCGCTGGCGCCGCTCGTTGCCTATCCGGTGTTCCTGATGAAGGTGATGTGCTTCGCGCTGTTCGCCTGCGCCTTCAACCTGCTCATCGGCTACGGCGGCCTGCTTTCCTTCGGTCACGCGATGTTCCTCGGCACCGCCGGCTACGCCTCTGCGCACGCAGCGAAAGTGTGGGGCTTCCCGCCCGAGTTCGCGATTCTGTTCGGGACCGCGGCTTCCGCGCTGCTGGGCCTGGTGACCGGACTGCTCGCGATACGCCGCCAGGGCATCTACTTTGCAATGATCACGCTCGCGCTCGCGCAGATGATGTACTTTTTCTATTTGCAGACGCCGTTCACCGGCGGCGAGGACGGCATCCAGGCCGTGCCCCGCGGCAAGCTGTTCGGTGTGCTCGACCTTCAAAACGTATGGGTGATGTACGGTCTCGTGCTAGCGGTGTTCCTGGGCGGGTTTTTGCTCATCCACCGCGTTGTGCATTCGCCGTTCGGCCAGGTGCTGAAGGCGATTCGCGAGAACGAATCCCGCGCACTCTCGCTCGGCTACGACACCCACCGCTACAAACTGCTTGCTTACGTGCTCTCGGCGACTCTCGCCGGCCTCGCCGGCGCGACCAAGGTGCTGGTGTTCGAGCTCGCATCGCTCACCGATGTGCACTGGACCATGTCGGGCGAGGTTGTGCTCATGACCCTGCTCGGCGGGCTCGGTACCGTGTTCGGACCGGTCGTCGGCGCCCTGATCATCATTTCGATGGAGAACTACCTGGCGCAGCTCGGTTCCTGGGTGACGGTGACGCAGGGCGTGATCTTCGTGATCTGCGTGCTGACGTTCCGGCGTGGCGTGATCGGCGAGCTGGGCCGGTTGATCGGGAAGCCGCTCTAAAAATCAAACTTCTCCCACTCTCCCATCTCCGGCCTCGCGAAAACGAGCGAAGGCGAGTCTTGGAGAACGCGGCACCTGTTCAAACAACAACCATGATGATTAACTCCGGCAGCAACGCACCTGATCAGAGCGTAAATCACACGATGATACGAATCAAAACGCTGGCTGCGTTGACCCTCTCAGCCTTATTGCTCGCTCACGCGCAGTGCGCCGTGGCTCATCGCGTCCTGGCATGCGAACCCGAATGGGCGGCTCTGGCCGAGGAGCTCGGTGGAACGATGATAACGGTCCACAGCGCCACGACCGGCCTGCAGGACCCCCATCGAATAGAAGCCCGGCCTAGTCTCATCGCAAGAGCGCGCAATGCGGATTTGCTGATCTGTACGGGAATGGGAGTCGAGGTCGGTTGGCTGCCGATACTCTTACGCGAATCGGGTAACGACAAGATCCAGCCCGGGCAGCCGGGATACCTTGAAGCGGGAGATTACGTCGAAAAATTCGATATTCCCAAGCGCCTGGACCGTGCCGATGGTGATATCCACCCACAGGGAAACCATCATATTCAGGGCGACCCGCGCAACGTTCTCCGGGTGGCGGACGTGCTTGCCAAACGCCTGGCCCAATTGGACCCCGCCCACGAGGCTTACTTTCAGGCTCGCCACGAGTCGTTTTCGGACCGCTGGAGTCAGGCGATAAAACGCTGGGAAAAGAAGGCCGCCCCGCTCAAGGGATTGGCATTCGTAGAACACCACAGAGCATGGCCCTATCTGAGCCGTTGGCTCGGGCTGCGCGAGGGCGCAGCATTGGAGCCCAAACCGGGAATTGAACCGACCGTTGCTCACTTGACATCGGTGCTGGCTACATTGCAGCGTGAGCCGGCACGGATGATTGTTCGCTCTTCTTACAACAACGGCCGAGCCTCTGAATGGCTTTCTGAACGAACGAAGCTTCCCGTAGTGGTGTTGCCTACAACTGTCGGCGGCGACGAAAACGCCAAGGATCTATTCAGCCTTTTCGACGACATCATCGAGCGCTTGTTAGCGGCGGACAAATGACCGGCGTTTCTGTCGAGCTCTCGCCGGTCCGCCCAACTTCCTCACCCTGTCCGATTGATGCGACCTCTCGCCAGCGTCTGCTCTTCGCCGATCGCCGCGATCGCGGAACCCGGGTGTGCATGAGAATACCTGGCAGGAGCGCCATCAAGCGGGAATCCTCAGGGTCGGATCCCGGTTTCGCTGATTCACGATCCCTCACGGCCCAAGTTAATCCGCAAACAAAGCCGGACTTGATCCAGGTCAAAGTCCGGGACGATTTGGCTGGTAGTACTGTGTTCGCGAGTTATCTAGCTGCCTGGCGTGCAAAAGGAGAACTGGACCATGAGCCCTACTTTGTTCGAGATCGGCGTCGCCCTGGTCATGGTGGCCGTGATTGGTGCCCTCCTCGTATGGTTTGCAAGATACCTTGGAGCCAGCTCGGAGGGACGCATGCTGCGCATGTTGATGCGTGCCGGCGTGGATCCCGAAATCGCGGCGCGAGGTGACAAGCAGGCAATCATCGAAGACATCCGCAGCCGGTGCCGGAAATGTCAGGCTGAGGCCTTGTGCGAACGATGGCTCGCCGGAAAAGTCGAAGGGGAAAATACCTTCTGCCCCAACGCACGGATATTTGGCGCGTTGACAAGCAACAGGGGACGGAGTGAGGCATTTCAGTCTCAGTCAGGCTGACGCAAAGCCAAATATCCTCGCATTAGCACAGCATCACGGCCCGTCTTCCCCGGATTACGGTACCGGGGCAGCCCTTCTCTTGCATCACTTGATGAAGCCTGCCTTGCGCGCAATCTCCTCGACCATACGGTACTCGTCGCGGATTTCGTCGAGCAGCTTCTGCGGCGGCTGGTAGTCCTCGACCATCCCCAGCGCGTGCAGCCTTGCCGCGACTGCCGGGGTCTTCACCGCCTTCTCGATCGCCGGCACGAGAACGCCGGTGACTTCGGCAGGAACGCCTGCCGGCGCGATAAAAGCGGCCCATACGCCGAGCAGCTTCTGCGCATGGCCGAGGGCGGCGAGGGTCGGGATTTCAGGAAAATCCGGAAAGCTGCTGGAGGCGACGATGCCCCGCATCGAGCCGCTCTTCAGGTGACCGCTCAGCACCCCCAGCGCAAGCGCTACGCCCTCGACGTGTCCGCCGCGCATCGCGGTGATCGCGGGCGAGGCGCCTTTGAACGGCACCGCGACGATGTCGGTTCCGGCGATCGAGTTGATGGTGGCGACGGCGAATTCGCCGGCCGAGCCGGCCCCGGGCGTGCCGATGCGCACCTGGCCGGGATTCGCCCTGGCGTAGGCGACCAGCCCGGCGAAATTCCGGTACGGCAGGTCGCTTCGGACTGCGACGATGCTTGGCGTGCGCATCGCGAGTCCCAGCGGCGTGATGTCCTTCATCGGATCGTAGGTCGCGGTCTGCGGATCGAGCACGCGCCTGAAGGTCAGCGCGGCGTTCATGGTGAAACCGATCGTGTAGCCGTCCTTGTTCGCCTTGACCACGCTGTCGGCGCCCAGCGCGCCGCCGGCGCCGGGACGGTTCACCACGAGGACGGGGACCTTGAGCGATTTCGCGAGTTCTTCTCCGATGGCGCGCGCTGCTATATCCACCGCGTCGCCCGGCGCGAGCGGAACGATCACGGTGATCGGTCCCTTCGGGTAGTCCTGCGCTTGCGCCCACGCTGCGGCCGCGAGAAGCAGCGCGCCGGTCAATACGCGGCGCGTACGCTGATTCGTCATGATCTGGTTTCCTCCCTATCGTGTCGCAGGCATTCTACGGCCGTTGGCGCCCCGGCGCATTCGGGTCGTCACTACCGACCGGCGAAACGCATTGCGTGCGGGGGCTTGTGTCAGAATGCGCCGGGCGTGTCCTGAAAATGTGATCGAAAGAACCTGGAGGCCCGATGACACCGCACGAATCTCCCAAGGACTTGCGCACCTGGATCGCCCAGCTCGATGCCGCGGGAGAGCTCATTCGCATCGACAAGCCCGTGGATCCGCTCACGCAGATGGGTGCGCTTCTCTATCAGAGCCGCGAGAAGGCGCTGTTCTTCGAGAAACTCCCGCACGGCTGGCGCGCGCTCGGCCAGGCGCCGGCAAACCTTCGACACGCCGCGCTCGCTTTCGGCGCGCGCGAGGAAGAGCTGGTCCCGCTGATCGCCGAGCGCATGCTGAAGTTGATCGAGCCGGTGATGGTGAAGGACGCGCCGGTGAAGGAGCTGAAGTTCGGCAAAGGCGAGTTTGACCTGACGCA